>NZ_JAALDN010000359.1 GCF_014144855.1 Dietzia maris
CGGGTGACCGCCCGTCCGGCCGCCGTCACGTCGGTCGCCCCGGGTCGCCGCGTGCTCGTGCGCCCGGTCTCCACGGACCGCGTGCGGGCGTGCCATGTCGAGGCCCCGGCGTCCACCGGGGTCGTCGACGACGTGCCGGCCTGGGCGCTACTGGCGTGCGGGATCGCATTCGGCGTGATCATGCTTCTCGCAGTGGCCTTCCTCGGTGGACCCGCCTACGCGTGACCGGGCAGCGGGCCTCCTAGAATGGACCGTGGGCGGTGGTCTACCGCCCCCGCGTTCCGTCAGGCACGATCCGGGACGCGTGAACTCCGGTCGACGAAGGGCCCCACGGGAATGTACTGCCCGACATGCCACCACGAGGACTCCCGGGTAATCGACTCACGATCCGTCGACGAGGGTCAGGCGATCCGGCGTCGCCGGGAGTGCCCCCGGTGTGGACACCGGTTCACGACGCTGGAGACGCCCCTGCTGACGGTTCTCAAGCGGAACGGGGTGACCGAGGCGTTCAGTCGGGACAAGGTCGTCCGCGGTGTCCGCCGCGCGTGCCAGGGACGATCGGTTGACGAGGACGCTCTGCGTCGCCTCGCCCAGCAGGTCGAGGACGCTGTGCGATCCGGCGGTGCGTCCGAGGTTCCCGCCCACGAGATCGGGCTCGCCATCCTGGGCCCTCTGCAGGATCTGGACGAGGTCGCCTACCTGCGGTTCGCGTCCGTGTACAAGCAGTTCAGCTCGGCCGACGACTTCGAACGCGAGATCATCGCCCTCCGGGAGCGCCGCGCGAGCCGCTGACCACGCGGCATCATCGGGACGACCGCGGGGCGAGCGCAGACGCCACCGCCTTGTCGATCCGCTCTGCCGAGACCGGCCGGGCGGTACCCAGTGACTGCGCGAACAGCCCCACCCGGTACTCGGCGAGCATCCACCGCAGGTCGCGGCACGCCCGTGCGCCACCCGGCCGCCGCCGCAGCGCGGCGCACGCCTCCTCGACGATCGACTCGGAGCGGTTCAACTTCGCCGTGAGTTCGCCGTGCCGGGCGGGTGACTTCTCCGCGAGGTCCAACCGGAGGCCGACCGCCCGCACATGTCGCTCCAGATGTGGAAGCACATCCGAGGGATGGCGGGCGAGGAATCCGCGCCCGACGAGGAAGTCCAGTGAAGGACGGACATCGTCGGCGACATCTGCGGGCGCCCCCGCCAGACGGCCCGACACGGACTGGGCGGCCATCAGCGCGGGAACCGCCGACGAGATCGCGGACGCCACCGCACCGGGGACCTCCGCCCGCGCAGTGGCCTGGAGTTCGTGGAATTCCGCGACCGTGAGAACCGGTGCGCCCTTTCGCCGGGCGATGATCCGCCCACTCGCAGCGAGCGATGCATCCGACACCAGGGATTCCATCCCTCCGTGCGGGTACTGGGTGAGCGCGAGTCGCTGCTGGACCGGACGGCCGCGCAGAATCGACGCCGCGGAGACCAGGCCGGCCGAGACCAGCGTGAGCACCGCCGACGCCTGGGTGGATCGACGCTCGTCCTCCGTGGCGCACGCCACGAGGTGAATTCCGTCCCCACCGACACGCAGGGCGGGGTAGACGGTCACCTCGACCCCGTCCACCGAGCCGGTGACCGACTGCGGGAGGTCGCCGACGGTGTCGGATGTCCACTCCCGGTAGGGCCCCCTGTCGGGTACCAGACGGGCGTTGAGGGTCGCCCGTACCCTGTCCACCAACCGGGTCCTCAACTGCGCGAGATCCGTTCCGGAGGCCACGACCTCGTCCCCGTCGACCACCTCGAAACGCATCCGGAGATGGCCCGGTAGCTGGTTCTGATCGAAGTCACGCGGGTCGACCGTGGTACCGATCCGAGTAGACAGCGCCCGCGCGAGCGCGACGGACAAGGGGGCGGACCGGGGCGTGACGTCTCCCGCCAACAGGGACGCGAACTCGGCGGGCGGAGAACACAGTCGACGCAGATACTTGGGCAGCGTGCGGAGCATCTCGGTATAGAGCTCCTCCCGCAGCCCCGGCACCAGCCATTCGAACCCGGCGGTGGTGACCGAGGACAGCTGCGGCAGCGGGATGCGCACCGTGATCCCGTCGGTGGTGACGCCCGGATCGAACGCGTACCGCAGTTCGAAACTCCGCTCTCCCTGACGCCAGAGGGGCGGGAAATCGGCGGCATCGGGCACCGCCTCGGAGGTGCGTATGTCCTCGGGGGTGAGACGGAGGGCCTCCTGGTCGCGATGACCACGCTTCTTCCACCAGGACTCCAGATGCCGGCCGGAGGTGATGTCCTCGGGCAGGCGGTCGAGATAGAAGGCCACCAATGCCTCGTCGTCGATCACCAGATCCCGACGGCGGCTCCGCGTCTCCAGTTCACGGGCCTGCTCCACGGCCTCGGCGTTCTCGCGGATGACCGGGACCCGGGTATCCAGGCGTCCTTCCACGATCCCGTGGCGGACGAGCATCTCGCGGGCGAGCGGGGCGTCGACCCTGGAGAGCAGGATCCGCCGCGCCTCCACCACGGTCAATCCCAGCAGCAGCACCTTCTCATACGCCATCGCCGCACCCTGGGCGTCCGACCAGTGCGGTTCGGAGTACTGGGTGCGGGTGAGGTGACCCCCGAGTTGTTCGATCCACCCCGGATCGATCCGGGCGACGTCACGCGCCCACAACCGGGACGTCTCGACGAGTTCGGATGCCATCACCCAGCGGGGAGGCTTCCTGGACAGGTCCGACCCGGGGAACACCTGGAACCGGATGCCCCGGGTGCCCCGGAACTCGCGGGTCTCCTCGTCTCGCATACCGACATTGGTGAGCAGACCGGTCAGGACCGCCTTGTGGAGGTCGTCCTCCGCGGCGTGTCCGGACGCGGGATGCCACCCTCGTTCACGGCACATGCTCCGCAGCTGGGAGTTGAGGTCCTGCCACTCTCGGATGCGTAGCCAGTGCAGATACTCGGCCTTGCACATCTTGCGGAAGGCGCTGCCGGACAGCTCACGGCGCTGCTCGGTGATGTACCTCCACAGATTGAGATATCCGAGGAAGTCGGAGGTCTTGTCCGCGAAGCGGCGGTGCAACAGGTCTGCCTTGTCCCGCTCCTCCGCGGGACGCTCGCGGACGTCCTGCACCGTCAGGGCCGCGACCACCACCAGCACGTCCGACAGCGAACCGTTGCGATGGCCCTCGACCACCATCCGGGCGAGTCGGGGATCGAGGGGGAGTGCCGCCATGTCACGGCCCACCTCGGTCAGGTGAGGGCGCTCGTCGTCGTCGACCCTCACCGCCCCGAGTTCGGAGAGCAGGGTGAGCCCGTCCCGGACGGCCTTGCGGTCCGGGGGTTCCACGAACGGGAAGTCGTCGACGGGGCCCAGGTCCAGATCCGCCATCGACAGAATCACCGAGGCGAGGTTCGTGCGCAGGATCTCCGGGTCGGTGAACTCCGGGCGCGAGTCGAAGTCCTCCTCGGAGTAGAGGCGGATACATATCCCGTCGGCGACGCGGCCGCAGCGTCCCGCGCGCTGCGCGGCGGAGGCCTGGGACACCGGCTCGATGGGCAGTCGCTGCACCTTGGTCCGGGTGGAGTAGCGGGAGATCCTCGCCAGGCCGGTGTCCACGACGTAGCGGATGCCGGGCACGGTCACCGAGGTCTCGGCGATATTGGTCGACAGGACCACCCGTCGGGTGGAATGGGCCCGGAACGCGCGCTGCTGTTCGGCTACCGTGAGGCGGGCGAACAGCGGGAAGATCTCGGTGCCCGGGAACTTCCGGCCCCGCAGCACCTCCTCGGCGTCGCGGATCTCACGCTCACCGGAGAGGAACACGAGTACGTCACCGTCGTCCTCGCGTAAGAGTTCCGCCACGGCGTCGGCGAGCGCGTCGAGGGGATCAAGGTCGACCACGCGATCGGCGTGTACGACCTGTAGGGGCCGGTACCGGACCTCCACGGGATAAGTGCGCCCCGAGACCTCGATGACCGGGGCCGGGCGCCCCTCCGGGCCGGCGAAGTGACGGGCGAAACGGTCCGGGTCGATCGTGGCGGAGGTGATGACGAGTTTGAGGTCCGGGCGACGGGGCAGGATCTGCTTGAGATAACCCAGCAGGAAGTCGATGTTGAGACTGCGTTCGTGGGCCTCGTCGATGATGATCGTGTCGTAGGCCCGCAGCAGCCGGTCACGCCGGATCTCGGCGAGCAGCACACCGTCGGTCATGAGCTTGACCGCCGTCTCGGGGCTGGTGCGGTCGTCGAAGCGGACGGCGGAACCGACCGGGCCACCGATCTTCACCCCGAGCTCGTCCGCGATCCGCTCGGCGACGGAGCGGGCGGCCAACCTCCTCGGCTGGGTGTGGCCGATCATGCCCTTGACCCCGCGCCCCAGTTCCAGGCAGATCTTGGGGATCTGGGTGGTCTTGCCCGACCCCGTCTCGCCGGCGATCACCACCACCTGGTTGTCCCGGATCGCCTCGGCGATCTCGTCCTTGCGTGCGCTGACCGGGAGCTGTTCCGGGTAGCGGGGGGTGGGGATCGACTCTGATCGGCGCCGCACGCGCTCGGCGGCCTCGTCGATCCTCCGTCCGAGGTCATCCAGTTGGTCGACCCGGGCACGCCGGACCCGGGACCGGAGACGATGGGCGTCGAGGGTGCCGACATCGTCGAGACGGGCGAAGAGTTCGTTTCGGGCTCGGCGGAGATCGGGGGTGGGTGAGGAGGACGACGGCATGGTTCCGCAAGGATATCGACTCGCGTCCCCGGGCTCCGACCGGCGCGGTCCCTAGTCGACGACGCCGTCCCGCCGACTCTGGATCCTCGCGTAGCGCTCGTGCAGCCGCTCCCGCACCTCATCGGGCTCGTAGGACCGCCGACGCCGCTCGGAACGGGCCGCCAGGATCCCCGTGGCGGCCACCCCCG
This sequence comes from Dietzia maris, assembly GCF_014144855.1. Lineage (GTDB taxonomy): Bacteria > Actinomycetota > Actinomycetes > Mycobacteriales > Mycobacteriaceae > Dietzia > Dietzia kunjamensis. The sequence goes on from NZ_JAALDN010000359.1 coordinate 4,906, forward strand.
CCGCACCCGCCGCGCCGATCACCTTGAGCCACTGTCGTCCTCTGGGAGCCATACGGCCGAGACTAGGCGGGTACGCACGGGCGGCCTGGCAGGATCGCGGTATGAGCGTCGACACCGTCCCCCTGGCCGCCGCGGCGCACCGCACCCGCACCGGGGACCTCTGGCTCTTCCGCGGCCGGAGCACGGCGGACCGGTTGATCCAGACCCTGACGAACGCACCCGTCAATCACGTGGGCGTCGCGGTGGTCCTGGACGACATGCCGCCGCTGCTGTGGCACGCCGAGATGGGACGGGCGCTGCCGGACGTGTGGACGGGTCGCCACCAGCGTGGGGTGCAGCTGCATGACCTCGAGTCGGCTGTCCGGCAGTGGGCCGGGCCGTACGGCCAACGAGCGTGGTTCCGCCAGATCTCCCTGGAGGTGGGTGGGGAACACGAGGACGCGCTACTGGAGTCGATCGCCCGGTTGAACGGGGTGTCCTTCCCCTCCGCGGGACGTCTCACCGCGAGGTGGGCACGGGGACGGTGGGCGGCACGTGGGACGCGGCCGGACGCCAGGGGTCGCAGCGGCCGCTCGGGATCCGATGCCGGTGCGGCGATGCGTATGGAGGCGGCGTACTGCGCGGAGGTCGTGGGGGTCACCCTGGAGGCGATGGGTGTACTCCTGCCCGCGGGTGAGGCGAGTTGGTACGACCCGGGCCGTTTCTGGAGCGGTGACGACCTGCCGCTGGCCCCGGGATGGGACTACGGACGGGAGATCGCGGTGACGGTCACCCGCCCAGGACGACCTCGCTGATATCGGCCTCGACCTCCTCCGGGGCCACCACGAGCAGTTCGTCGCCGGGCTCGAACGGAACGTCGGGTTCGGGGACGATCACCCGCCCGCCGCGCAGGATCGCGACGAGGGCGGCGTCCCGGGGAAACCGAACGCGGGACACCGACCGCCCCGCCAGCGGGGTCTGGTCCGGCAGCGTCACGCTCACCAGGTTCGCGCCTCCACGGCGCAGGGTCATCAGACGGACCACGTCGCCGACGGAGACCGCCTCCTCGACGACCGAGACGATCAGCCGGGGCGTCGACACCGCCACGTCGACGCCCCAGCGCTCGTCGTAGAGCCACTCGTTGCGGGGATCGTTGACGCGGGCGACGACCCGGGACACCGCGAATTCGGTCTTGGCCAACAGGCTCACCACCAGGTTGGCCTTGTCATCACCCGTGGCGGCCACCACCACGTCCGCCGCCTGCACGTCCAACCGTTCGAGGACACTGAGCTCGCAGGCGTCGCCGACCTGTTGATCCGCCCCGTCGACCGGGTCGGCCGAGAACACGGTGGAGCGCTTGTCTATCAGCGTGACGTCATGGCCGCCGGTCACGAGTTCGCGTGCGATCGACCGTCCGACGACACCGGCTCCGGCCACCACCACCCGCATGGTCGCGGAGTACACGGTCCTGGCCGGGGCTCCGGCGAGCAATCCCGAGCCGTCGGCGTAGTCGGGGACGGAATTCTCAGACATCGGAGGGTCCTTCCTGCACCAGGTCGTCCAGTTCCGACACCGTCTGCGAGGGCACGACGATATGGAGGACATCGTCGGCCTGGACGAGCGTGTGAGCGTCCGGGAGGCGGCTCTCGCCGAAGCGGGTGACGGCCGCAGCACGTCCTCCGACCGCGGCCGCGAGCCGGTCGACCGGGACCCCGACCCACGCCGCCGGTGCGTCGAGGGCGACGAGCGACACGGAGTCCGTCTGGTCCCGCCACTCGACGGGACTCGACCCGGCGGTGATGTAACGGACCAGACGACCGGTGGCCCACGGAACCGTGGCGATGGTCGAGATCCCCAGTCGTTCGTAGACCTCTGCGCGCCCCGCGTCGTAGATGCGCGCTATCACCCGGTCGACGCCGAAGGTCTCCCGGGCGACACGCGCGGCGATGATGTTCGAGTTGTCCCCGGAGGACACTGCGGCGAATGCGTCGGCCCCCTCGAGCCCGGCCTCGGTGAGCACAGTCTTGTCGAAGCCCTGGCCCGTCACCGTGCCTCCCGAGAACTCCGCCGACAACCTGGCGAACGCAGCCGGGTCGCGGTCGATCACCACGACCTGGTGGCCGGCTGCGTCGAGCTCGACGGACAACGCGGCCCCCACACGACCACAGCCCATGACGACGACCCTCATGACGAGTCCACTCCTCACGGCCCACGCACGTGAGCCAGTGACGGACACGCTACTCACACCCACGGATACTGCCCGGCGGGGCTCGCGGGCCCTACGATATGTCGGTGTCCAGGATCTCGAAGGTCTCCATGGGAACCAAGCGTCTCCTCGTGGGGCGCCCCTCCCGCAGCGACACGATCGGTGCCACCAGCCTCCGCAAACGGATCGCGTTGCCGGTGTTCGCGTCCGATGCGCTGTCCTCGGTGGCCTACGCCCCGCAGGAGATCTTCCTCGTGCTCTCCATCGCCGGGGTCTCGGCACTCACGTTCACCCCGTGGGTGGGACTGGCGGTGGCGGCGGTCCTGGTGGTCGTCATCGCCTGTTACCGGCAGAACGTCCGCGCCTACCCGTCGGGAGGGGGCGACTACGAGGTCGCCACCGTCAATCTGGGTCCGAGTGCGGGCCTGGCGGTCGGTGCGGCCCTGCTGTTCGACTATGTCCTCACGGTGGCCGTGTCGATTTCGGCCGCCGCCGCGACCATCGGATCGGCGATCCCCTTCGTCCAATCCAGGGAGATTCCGTTCGCCGTCCTGGCGATCATCCTCCTGGCGGCGCTCAACCTGCGTGGGCTCCGTGAGACCGGCGCGATGTTCGCCGTGCCCGTCTACGCGTTCCTCGCCTCCATGACCGCACTCATCGTCTGGGGGCTGTTCCAGGTGGAGATCCTGGGCCGCGACCTCCGGGCCGAATCCGCGGGATTCGAAATGGTGCCGGTGGACGGGGCGGAGTTGGCCGGACTCGCGCTCGCCTTCGTCGTCGCCAAGTCCTTCGCATCCGGATGTGCCGCCCTGACCGGTATCGAAGCCATCCACAACGGTGTCCCGGCCTTCCGGAAGCCGCGGGCCCGCAACGCCGCCGTGACGCTGGCCGTCCTCGGGGTTCTCGCGGTCTCGTTCCTCCTGGGGCTCATCGCCCTGGCCGGTCGGCTCGGGGTCCGGATCGCCGAGCAACCGGCGGCACAGTTGATCGGCGCTCCGGAGGGGTACCGGCAGAAGACGATGATCGCCCAGTTGGCGCGACCGGTCTTCGAGGGGTTGCCGCTCGCCTTCTACGCCGTCATCATCATCACCGCGCTGATCCTGGCACTCGCCGCCAACACGGCGTTCAACGGGTTCCCGGTGCTGGCCTCGGTCCTCGCTCGCGACAAGTATCTGCCCCGACAGCTCGCCACCCGCGGGGACAGGTTGGCGTTCTCCAACGGGATCGTCGTCCTCGCGATCGCGGCAGTCGTGTTGGTCGTGGCGTTCGACGCCCAGGTGTCGCTCCTCATCCAGCTCTACATCGTGGGCGTGTTCGTCGCCTTCACCCTCGGCCAGCTCGGCATGGTCCGACACTGGACCCGGCGCCTGGACCACGAGCGGGTCCCGTCCGTGCGTCGGCGGATCCACAGGTCCCGGGCGATCAACGCCGTCGGGTTCCTCGTCACCGCCGGCGTCCTGGTGATCGTCATGGCGACCAAGTTCCTCTCCGGGGCCTACATCGCGGTCCTGGCGATGCTCGGAGCGTTCGGGATCATGCGACTCATCCACCGGCACTACGTCGCGGTCGCCCGCGAACTCGACGACTCCTCGTGGGAGGTCGTCCTGCCGAGCCGGACACACTGTGTGGTCTTGGTGTCCAAACTGCACCTGCCCACCCTGCGGGCCCTGGCCTACGCGCGGGCGGCACGCCCGGACTCGATCGAGGCGTTGACGGTGAACATCGATACCGCCGAGACCCGTGCCCTCGTGAGGGAATGGGATCGACGCGGCATCTCGGTTCCGCTCAAGGTGGTCGAGTCCCCGTACCGTGAGATCAACCGTCCCGTGGTGGACTACGTGAAGCGCCTTCGCGATCAGGCGCCGCGGGACGTGGTGACCGTGTACATCCCCGAGTACGTGGTGGGCCACTGGTGGGAGCAGATACTGCACAACCAGAGCGCGCTGCGCCTCAAGACCCGCCTGCTCTACGAGCGAGGTGTCATGGTGACCAGCGTCCCGTGGCAGTTGTCGTCCTCGGACGGCCGCGCGGAGCAGGCCCGCGACGAGCCCATCGTCGGACGCTGGGGTGGACCGGAGGAAAGATGACCCAGGACCGAGCGACCGGCTGGACGGGCCGTGTGGTGCGCCTGCGCATGGAGGGACCGGCGCACGGCGGCGAGTTCGTCGCGCGCCACGAGGGCCGGGTGGTGTTCTGCCGCGGCGGGATCACCGGCGAACTGGTCGACGTCCTCATCGACGACGACCCCGGGCGCGCGTTCTGTCGAGGGACGGTCCAGGCGGTGGTCGAGGAATCCCCGGACCGGGTGGTCCCGACGTGCCCGGCGGCGGCCGCCGGCGCCGGCTGTTGCGACTGGAGCCACATCGCGTCCGATGCCGCCCGCGGTTTCGCCGGCAGGATCCTGGCCGAGCAGGTGTACCGGATCGGCCGGATCGCATACCGGGACGACGCGGTCCCGGTCGAGGTCCCCGCCGCGGATCCCGCGACGTCCGGCTGGCGTACCGTCGCCCGCTGGGTCACCGGCCCCGATGGTGTGCCGGGGGTCCGGAGGGCGCGCTCCCGTGAACTGGTGACCGAGCCCTGCATCCAGCCCGACCCGCGGCTGCGTGATGCGGTCTCCGCCACCACGCTCGGCCCGGGCCGCGAGGTGCTCGGAGTGCTCGGTGACGACGGAATGGTGCACATCGCCCACCGCCCGGCCGTCGGTGACACGCCGCGGGGCCGGAGCGGCCGATCCCGCCGGTCCTCGGCGACCCGCGCCAGGGCACGTCATTCGCGGGCGGCCGGTTGGGAGATCGTTGCCGGGGGACCGACCGTCGTGAGACGGGTGGGCGGCCACGAGTGGCGGC
>NZ_JAALDN010000360.1 GCF_014144855.1 Dietzia maris
CGGGCGTCCAGCACCAGCCGGTGCGCGCGCGCCATCCCACCGGGGACCACGGGCCGACCGTCGCTGAGGTGGGCCAGGCCCAGGGCGGCGACGAGCTGCGCGTCGCGGAGCCCACCGGCCCCGTTCTTCAGGTCGGGTTCGCTGCGGTGCGCGATCACCCCGGCCCGGTGGCGCCGGGCGGCTGCCGCGTCGACGAGGTCGTCGAAGCGGGAGGCGATCTGGTCCCGCCACTGCCGGCGGGCGCCGTCCACGACGAGCGCTCCCAGATCCGCGTCGCCAGCGATCACGCGCGCGTCCAGCAGACTCAGCCCGACGGAGACGTCGGCAGCGGCCACGGCCAGGCACTGGTCGACCGTGCGGACACTGTGGTCGAGTCCGACGCCGGAATCCCACAGCGGGTACCACAGTGCGTCGGCCAGCTCGCCCACGTCACGGTCCGGCCGCCGCTCGTGGACCAGGACGAGGTCCAGATCCGAGTGTGGCAGAACCTCCCGGCGTCCCAACCCGCCGAACGCGATGAGGGCGAACCCCGACCCCGGGCCGATCCCGGCCTCGTCGGCGAGCCGTCCCAGCTCCATCTCGTAGAGCTCGCACAGGGCGTCCCTCAACGGCGCGGCGGGCAGGCTCTCACGCGGGGCGGAGAGGATCCGCTCGCGTCCCGCCCGCAGCGCCGTGGCGCGCTCGCCGTCGGCCGTGACCGCCATGGCACTCCCCTTCCCTCATCCGTCGGGTCCAGAATGTCGCCTCCGTGTCACCGCCTCGGGGCGTACACGTTTCACCTTTGTGAACGGCTGCGCACGGTCTGCGCGGGACCGGGCGAGGGTGGCGTCCGCAGTACGCGACGGCGCGCGGCCGCCCCTGTGACGGGGCGACCGCGCGCCGGGTTCTGCCCGAGGGTCAGATCGCGGACGTGCCCTCCTCACCGGTGCGGACGCGCACGATGCTCTCGACGGGGGTCACCCAGACCTTGCCGTCGCCGATCTTTCCGGTCCGGGCCGCGTCGACGATCAGTTGGACCGCGGTGCCGGCGGTCTCGTCGTCGACCACCACCTCCACCCTGATCTTGGGGACGAAGTCCACGGCGTACTCGGCGCCGCGGTAGACCTCGGTGTGGCCCTTCTGGCGTCCGTATCCCTGGACCTCGCTGATGGTGAGGCCGTGGATACCGGCCTGCTCCAGTGCTGCCTTGACGTCGTCGATCGTGAACGGTTTGACGATCGCGGTGACGAGCTTCATGTCGTGGGTTCCTTTCGAAGGGGTCGGCTCAGCGGATGAGCGCGTTGGTGGAGGCCTCGTACGCGCTCTCGGCGTGCTGGGCACCGTCGATGCCCGCCTGCTCGTCGGCCTTGTCGATCCTCCAGCCGAGCGGCCGGCAGATCGCCCAGGCGATCGCGGTCATGATCGCGGTGAACACGAGGGCGGCCACGGCGATCACGATCTGGACCACCAGGAGTCGCCAGCCGTCCGCGGAGTAGAACATTCCCGCGTCCGTTCCGAAGGTGCCGGTGGCGAACAGGCCAATGGCGATGGTGCCCCAGAGTCCTGCGACCAGGTGCACGCCCACCACGTCCAGGGCGTCGTCGTAGCCGAAGCGGTGCTTGAGGCCCACGGCCAGCGCGGACAGCACGCCCGCGATCGCACCGAGGGCGATCGCGCCGAGCGGGTGGACGGAACCGGCGGCGGGGGTGATGGCCACGAGGCCGGCGACCACGCCGGAGGCGGCACCGAGGCTGGTGGCGTGGCCGTCACGGATACGCTCCGCGAGGAGCCAGCCGAGCATCGCGGCGGCGGTGGCGGCGGTGGTGTTGACCCACGCCAGGCCCGCCGCACCGTTGGCACCGAACGCGGAACCGGCGTTGAACCCGAACCAGCCGAACCACAGCAGGGCGGCGCCGAGCATGACCAGCGGCAGGTTGTGCGGGCGGTAGGCCGTACGGCCGAACTCGAGCCGCTTGCCGATGAGCAGGACCAGGACGAGCGCGGCCATACCGGCGTTGATGTGCACGACGGTTCCGCCGGCGAAGTCGACGGGCGCGACGGCGGCGGTCAGCCCGCCCTCGCCGTCGTCGACGGTCCCGAAGATCATGGCCGCCAGTCCGCTGTCCGAGTGGGAGAGCAGTCCGCCGCCCCACACCATGTGGGCGAGCGGGAAGTACGCCAGGGTCACCCAGACGCCGACGAACGCCAGCCAGGTGCCGAACCGGGCGCGCTCGGCGATCGCGCCCGAGATGAGCGCGACGGTGATGATCGCGAAGGTCACCTGGAAGGCGACGTCGACGACCTGCGGGTAGGCGCCGGAGCCGGAGACCGCCCATTCGGTCGCGTCACCGATCACCCCGGAGAGCCCGAACATTTCGAAGGGGTTGGCGAACAGCCCCAGGACCGACTCGCTGCCGTAGGACATCGACCATCCCCACAGCAGGTAGATCACGCCGACCACGCCCATCGCGCCGAACGACATCATCATCATGTTCAACACGGATCTCTGCCGGGACATGCCGCCGTAGAAGAGCGCCAGGGCGGGCGTCATGAGCAGTACCAGGGATGCTGCGATGAGCATCCAGGCCGTGTCTCCCGTATCGATCTCCGGCGTCGCCTCCTGGGCGAGCAACGCGACACTGTCACCTATCACGGTGCGGTCCTCCTCGTCTCGTACGTGGTGAGCGACTCTTCGCTCCCCGTCGACATGAAGATTTCCTTGGTCGTGTTGCACCGGATGTGCCCTGATGTTTCGGGGTTGTAACGCGCTCGGGTCCCCTGTTCCGGTCGTGTGTCCCGGCCGCCCGGGCGCGTATCCCGGCCGCGTCTCCCGGGACCTACGTGCCGAGCAACGCGTCGACGAAGGCCTCGGGGGTGAACGGCGCGAGGTCGTCGGCCCCCTCGCCCAGTCCGACGAGCTTCACGGGCACGCCCAACTCGTGCTGGACCTGGAACACGATGCCGCCCTTGGCGGTGCCGTCGAGCTTGGTGAGCACGACACCGGTGATGTCGACGACCTCCTTGAACACGCGCGCCTGCATGAGCCCGTTCTGCCCGGTGGTGGCGTCGATCACCAACAGGACCTCGTCGACGGGGGTCTTCTTCTCCACCACCCTCTTGACCTTGCCGAGCTCGTCCATGAGCCCGGTCTTGGTGTGGAGGCGACCGGCGGTGTCCACGAGCACGGCGTCCACGCCGGTCTCGACCCCGCGGGTGACCGCGTCGAAGGCGACGGAGGCGGGATCCGCGCCCTCCTTGCCGCGGACCACCTCGGCGCCCACCCGCTCGGCCCAGGTCTGGAGCTGATCCGCGGCGGCGGCGCGGAACGTGTCCGCGGCGCCGAGGAGGATCTCGCGACCGTCGGCGACGAGGACGCGGGCGAGTTTGCCGGTGGTGGTGGTCTTGCCGGTGCCGTTGACGCCGACGACGAGGAGGACGGCCGGCGTCCCGTCGTTCGGCAGCGCACGCAGCGAGCGGTCGAGTTCGGGGTGGAGGTTGTCGATGAGGGTCTGCCGCAGCAGATCGCGCACCTCGGACTCGGTGCGGACCTGTCGGGTGGCGATCTCCGCCCGCAGGCGGTCCACGACGAGCTCGGTGGTGGCCGAACCGAGGTCGGCCATGATCAGCGTGTCCTCGATCTCCTCCCAGGCGTCCTCGTCGAGATCGCCGGCGCCGAGGAGACCCAGCAGCCCCTGGCCCACGGTGTTCTGCGACCGCGCGAGGCGGCCCCGCAGGCGGTCGAGGCGGCCGGCGGCCGGGTCGATGCGCTCGACCGGGGCGACCGGCTCCGGGG
>NZ_JAALDN010000361.1 GCF_014144855.1 Dietzia maris
CCCGGTTCGCTGTCGTTTCTCGCCGCCGCGGCGGCCGCCGTGGTGCTGGTCGCCGGTGGCGTGACCATCGGTCGCATCACCGACAACGCAGGGGGCGACAGCTCGGTGCCCGTCGCGGCCCCGCCGTCGATGCCCGGCAAGGTCACCTCGCTGCTGGCGGCGGAGGACCTCGCGGTGGTCCGCGGCCAGGTCGGCGCGACCGGTACCGCCACCGTCCTGGCGTCCAAGACGGAGGACATGGCGGTCATCTCGATGACCGACCTCCCCGAGCCGGCCACCGGCCGCGCCTACCAGCTGTGGTTGATGGGTGACCACGAGCCCATCTCGGCGGGGACGATGGAGTCCGGCCAGGTCGGACCGTCGCCCTCGGCGCAGATCGACGGCATCCGCAACTCCGAGCAGATCGGCATCACCGAGGAGCCCGCGGGGGGATCGCCGGCGCCGACCGGTCAGGTCCTCCTGGCCGTCGACATCGACTGACCCGGCGTTCCGGCTCGCAGGCGATGCCCGCGCGGGCGGCTGCCCCTCGGAGGCCTTCGTCAGGCCTGCCACCACGGCCGCAGCGGCACATCCCAGGTCATGGTGTCGCCCAGCCGGACCGCGAGGATCTGGTGCAGCTGGATCTTGTTGTGTTCGAACCCGTACTGGCACGCGCCCATGTAAAGGCCCCACAGTTTGGCCATGGGCTCGTCGACCTCCTCCACGGCGTCGTCCCAGTGCTCGACCAGGTTGGCGCACCAGTCCCGCAGGGTGAACGCGTAGTGCTGGCGCAGGTTCTCCTCGTGCACCACCTCGAAGCCCGCGTTCTCGGCCTCCAGGTGCACGGTCCCGGCGCCCGCGAGCTCGCCGTCGGGGAAGATGTACCGGTCGATGAACTGGCCCGCCTTGACCGTGCGCGAGTTGTCCGGCCGGGTGATGCAGTGATTGAGCAGGCGCCCGCCGGGCCGCAGATAATTGTGCAGCCGGGTGAAGTAGTCGTGGTAGTTCTTGCGGCCGATGTGCTCGGTGATGCCGATCGAGCTGACGGCGTCGAAGTCGCGTTCGGGTACGTCCCGATAGTCCTGCAACCGGACCTCCGCGAGGTCACCCAGTCCGTCGCGCGCGATCGCGGCCTGTCCCCACTCGGCCTGCTCCTTGGCCAGGGTCACGCCGATCACCCGCACGCCCCGCGCGGCGGCGTAGCGGACCATGCCGCCCCAACCGCACCCCACGTCGAGCAGCCGGTCGCCGGCCTGGAGACCCAGCTTGTCGAACACCAGCCGGTACTTGTTCTCCTGCGCCTCCTCGAGGGAGGTGTCGGGGGCGGTGTAGCAGGCGCACGTGTACGTCATGGATTCCCCGAGGATCCACTCGTAGAAGCGGTTCGACACGTCGTAGTGGTAGCTGACGACCTCGGAGTCCCGCTCCTTGGAGTGTCGGCGCATCCCCGACACCACCCGCTTCCACGCGGGCTTGACCTCCATGGGCGGCGTGGGGAGGAATCTGATGTTCTCCGTGCCCACCGCCCGGGCGATCCGGGCGAGGGTCCGGGCATCGGGGGTGCGGGTCATGTGTTTGCGGAAGACCTCGAGCGCCCCGAACACGTCGTGGGGCGCCCCGGGGTGGACACCGTCCATCTCGAGTTCACCCATGAGGTAGGCCCGCGCGAGCCCGAGGTCACCGGGGGCGGTGACGAAGTACTGCAGCGCCTTCTCGCTCTTCAGCCGCAGCACCAGGTCACTGTTCTCCGGTCCGATCGAGGACCCGTCGTAGGCCTCGATCCGCAGGGGCGGTTCACCGGCGGCGAAGGCGCCGATGATCTCGCCGATCGTCATCTTCCCCGGGGCACCAGCGGTCCCCGCACTCGTCGTGGTCACCGTGCACCCACCGCCTTGTCGTAGAGGGTCGCGAACCGGCCCTCGGGATCGAATTCCGTCTTGAGCCTGCCCGCGTGGTCACCGCCGTAGAGCTGGGCGAACTCCTCGCGGGAGTAGAAGACCTCCGAGTACAGCGACTTGTGACCGCCGAGTGCGGAGACCTCCTCCTCGATGCGCCGGTTCCACGCCCCCTCGGCCGTGCCGGGTCCGATCGGCGCGGACGACCAGAAGCCGATGTTGACGTAGGTCGTCTCCGGGGCCAGCGGGTACAGCGGCCAGGGCCGGTCGGAACCGGGGCCGCCGCCCACGCCGGGCGAGGGGCTGGACTCGCGCAGGCGCAGCGGGCAGATCCACAGCGGCTCGATGGGCACCTCGCGCAGGAACCACCCGAGGAAGTCGGCGGTGTGGTCGATGGTGACCTCCACGTCCTGCACCACCCGCTCGCGCGGGCCCTCGCCCTTGAGCGCGCCGATCCTGTTGCCCAGGTCGTATTTGTGGTCCAACCCGATGATCTTCCAGTACGCCGCGCTCCTCAGCAGCTGTTGCGGCCAGAACCTGCGGATGCGCGGGTTCTGCACGCCGAACGCCCGCGAGCACCAGAACCAGTCCGTGTCCCAGCGCCAGAGGTAGTCGCGGATCGTCAGGCGGTCGCGCTCCACCGAGCCGGCGGGACCGCCGTGCTGGATCGAGCGGTAGAAGATCGCCTGCTTGTCGGCCACCCCGGTGTAGTCCGAGACGGGCCCCGGCTCGTCGGTCCGCCGACCCAGGCACAGGTACGACTCGTCGGCCGAGAACACGACCCCGTCGAGGAAGTCGACCTCCTCGTCGTCGTATCGCTCGTCCTCGCTGATCCGCGCCAACGCCGCCTCGAGCGCGGTGAGGGAGTCGAACCGTACGTGTCGCAGTTCCACGAAGCGTCCCACCGGCTCGAGTGCGATCCGCAGCCGCACCGCGTACCCGAGCGAGCCGTAGGAGTTGGGGAAGCCACGGAAGAGCGCGCGTTCGCGCTCGGTGCCGTCGGGGCGGGCGGTGACGATCTCGCCGGTGCCGGTGAGCACGTCCATCTCGAGCACGGACTCGTGCGGTAGGCCCAGGCGGAACGAGGAGGACTCGATGCCCAGCCCGGTGACCGCGCCACCGAGGGTGATGGTCTTGAGCTGCGGCACCACGTACGGCATCAGCCCGTGCGGCAGCGTCGCGTCGACCAGGTCCTCGTAGGTGCACATGCCCTGGACGTCGGCGGTGCGCGCCCCGGGGTCGACGGAGATGACGCGCGTGAGACCGGAGGTGTCGAGACCGGGCGACGACGACGAGGCGCGCGGCCGGAACAGGTTGGACGTCCGCTTGGCCAGCCGAACCGGTTCACCTGCGGGCACGGCCCGGAAGCTCTCGACCAGTCGCCGCACGCCTTCGTCATGTCGGGCGGTACCCACGACGAGTGGGTCGGCGAGGCTGGTGGCAGTTCCCATGCGCCCCACCCTAGTGCGGCTCGGGGACCCCGGCGCATGATCGGGGGATGGGTGCCGGCACCGGGGCGGGCCTCCACCCCGGTGGGCCGAACGCGTAGCCGAGCCGCTCGCGCCAGCTCGCGGCACCGCGGAGGTCCCGCCAGATGGCGACGTACTCGTGCGTCTGGAGCCAGAACGGGTTGTGCGAGGTCACCGGCGTCGTGAGCCCGTAGGTGGGCCGGTGGGTCTCGGGGCGGAAGGTGCCGAACAGGCGGTCCCAGATGATGAGGATCCCGCCGTAGTTGCGGTCCAGGTATTCGGCGTCGCTGCCGTGGTGCACGCGGTGGTGAGAGGGGGTGTTGAACACGAACTCGACCGGTCCGGGCAGCCGACCGATGCGCTCGGTGTGCACGAAGAACTGGTAGACGAGCGAGATCGAGAACCCGGTGAAGACCATCCACGGCGGCACCCCCAACAGCGGTAGAGGCAGCCAGGCGACGATCTCCCCGGAGTTGTTCCACTTCTGGCGCAAGACGGTCGCGAAGTTGTAGTACTCACTCGAATGGTGGGCCTGGTGGGTGGCCCAGACGAGCCGGATCCGGTGCCGAGATCCACTCGATGGCGACGAGCGCGATGAACACCGGAAGTGCCAGCAGAACCGGCTCGTGCAACGGATCCGCGAGGGCCCCCAGCGACTCGGAGTACCCCATCTCGTTCAGATCTCGATTGTGACACCACTCACAGACAATCGGGGCATCAGGCCCGGTCGGGCCGCGCAGGTGCAATACCCTCGCGACAGCACCGGCCCCGAGTGCCTGTGTCGCGCAACCGACTCGAAGAGGAGGACCCAC
>NZ_JAALDN010000362.1 GCF_014144855.1 Dietzia maris
TGGCCGTCACACCCCGGTCCGTACGCACCCGTTCCCGCACCCTCGCGGCCGCATCCGGCCTCGCAGCTCTGGCCCTCGTGCTGGGGGCCTGCGGCGAGGAGGGCGAGGCCGAGCAGGCCGTCGGCGAGGCCACCAGCGCGGTGGGGTCCGTCGCCGCCGAGGCCACGTCGGCGGTGGGTGACGCGATGAACGACGGCGGCGAGGGCGGCGAGGGCGGCGCCACGACCGGCAACGGCCCGCAGCCCGAAGGCTCCGAGGAAGGTGGGGGCGAGAGCCCGAACCCGGACGAGGAGTTCCTGAACGACATCCAACGCGTCGGCGTGGACACGCCGGACGAGCAGGACTACATCACCCGCGGCCGTGACGCCTGCGCGTCGTTCGACGAGGGCACCGGCTACATCGACGTGCTCCAGATGTACAACGACGCCCATCCCGATGCTCCCGTGATCGAGGCACCGGCAGTGGTGACGGCCGCGGTCAAGGCGTACTGCTCGCAGCACCTGCCGCTCGTCGGCGACGGAGGCGAGAACGGCGGTGGCGAGAACGGCGGAAGCGAAAACAGCGGAAGCGAAAACAGCGAAGGCGCCTAGGACCGACCCCGTCAGATCCCGGCGCGGTCGAGCGCCTCGGCGGTGAGGCGGCGGCCCAGCGCGATCAGCTCGTCCGCCCGGTGGAAGTCGAACGTCGAACACGCGTCCGAGGGGACCTCCACCAGCACATCGGGGCGGTTGCCGGCCATGCGGTAAGCCGTCACGATGCTCTCCATCGCCTCGATGGTGTGGGTGACCACGTCGAAGATCCGTAGGGACCCGGGAAGGGATTCCTCGGCATCGGCGGCGACCTCCTGCTCGCCCTCGTCGACCACCTCTTCCACCACGTCAGACGGCTGACCGGGCGCCCGGACTCCGGCCGTCCCGTCGTAGACGCCGTCGACCGCGTCGTCGGCCACGTCACCGCCGGCATCCGATGAGTCCTCGTCCTCCGGGACAGCCGGATCCTGACCGAGTCGCGCGGCGATCAGTCGCACCAGGTCGCCGTCGCGGACATCCGCTGCGGCGGTCCGGATCCGGCCTGTCAGCGTGCCCGCCGGCCTCGCCCCGGCCGCGGCACCCCTCCGGGAGATCTTCGGCTCGGCCTCGGGGGACACCTCGTCCGGATCCGAACTCTCCTGGAACGTCGACCCTCGGATCCCGGACCGACGCCCCGTCAGCGAGACCGCCAGCAGCAGGTCGCTGTTCACGGGCGCCAACGGTTCCAGCGGGACGGGGTTGGTCACGCCACCGTCGACGATCAACCGCCCTCCGACCAACGCCGGGGTGATGACGCTGGGGATGGCGAACGACGCCCGCACCGCCACGTCCGCGGGGCCGCGGGTGAACCAGACCTCCCGGCGGGCCCGCAGATCGGTGGCGACGGCGGTGAACGGGATCTCGAGATCCTCGATGCGGACGTCGTCCAACATCGCCCCGATCACCGCCATGATCCTGTTCGCCCGGATGGCGCCGCCGCCCGCGAAGGAGACGTCGAGGAGCCGCAGGACGGCGGGCTGGGTCAGGCCCCGCACCCACTTCTCGAAGTCGTCGAGCTTGCCGGCCGCGTAGAGGGCACCCACGACGGCACCCATCGACGCCCCGGAGACACCGACCACCTCGTGTCCACGTGCCTGCAGCTCACGGATCACGCCGATGTGCGTGTATCCACGCGCCCCGCCCGAGCCCAGTGCCAACGCGACCCTCACAGGCGCCCCTTTCGGTCGAGTCCGACCACGCGTCCCCCGCGTGTCCGCCCCCAGTGTGCACCCGTCCCGTCCGGGTACAGGACGTCAACTCCACGGTCCGTGTCGTAGGTGGGATCTACCGTCAGCATCGCATCGAGCACCTGTTCGACGCCGGGCACCGGGCCCGATACACCCGCACAGAGGAGATCCCATGTCCCACACCGCCATCCCGCCCCGTACCGGCTCCGCCTACGCCCCCACCATCGACCGCGACATGCTGCGGGTCGCCGCTAACGTCGAGCGCTCCGGGATGCACGTCGTCCACGTCGGCGAGGGCTGCGACTGCGGCGACTGCGCCGCCACACCACTTCCTCCGGACGACAGGTTCGGCTACACCATCGGACTGACGGATCTGGGGCACCCCGAGTTGCTCGTGCGGGGCCTGGCGGCGCGGGAGACCGCCGATCTGCTGGGCCGGTGGGGCGAGACCGTCCTGGCCGGCCAGGTCTTCGATGCCGGGCACCTGCTGTGCGAGGGCTCCGGCGGCCCGACCTGGGAACTGGTCCCCGTACGCCGGCCGTCCCGCACCCTGCGCTGGGCGGGCAGGTACTACCGCACCTCCGGAACCGGGGGCCTGGCCGCGCTGGAGTTGATCCCGGCCCGCCGGCCGTGCCCCTGCGAGGGGTGTAGCTGACGGTCCGGGCCCGGCGAGGGTCGTCGTAGGGTCTAACCATGCCCCGTCACCAGCTGCACCTGGATGCGCGTTCGCCGTCGATCATCGTCCCGATCACCGCCGGCGACCTCACGCAACTGGAGCAGCAGGCCGCGGCGTTGGCCGACGATCCCGTGGTCGATCTCGTCGAGTGGCGGGTCGACCTCTACGAGCCCGCCCCCGCCCGGTCCGGGGCGGCCGCCGCCGAGGCCGGGACGTCGACCGATCCCGGCCCGGCGGTGGCAGCGCTCGAGGCCCTGGCCGGGCTGCTTCCGGACACCCCGATCCTGGCCACGTTCCGCACCACGGCCGAGGGCGGTAGTGCCGGGATCACCGACGACGCCTACATCGCGCTGGTCGCATCTCTCGCGGCGACCGGCCTGGTGGCGGCGGTGGACGTCGAGCACAGGCACCCGCGGGCGGCACGGGCGATCGAGGCGGCCCACGCGCACGGCACCTCGGTGGTGGCGTCGAACCACGACTTCGATGCCACCCCGCCGGCCGCGGAGATCGTCGCTCGACTGGAGGCCATGGAAGCCGCCGGGGCGGACGTGGCCAAGATCGCCGTGATGCCCCGCTCGGCGGCCGACGTGGTGACGCTGATCGCGGCCACCGAGAGTCGCCACCGCGTCGCCGGTATCCCGCTGATCACCATGTCTATGGGCGCGCTCGGGGCGGTGACGCGTATCGGCGGCGGCACGTTCGGATCGGCGGCCACCTTCGCCACCGTGGGCGCGGCTTCGGCGCCGGGGCAGTTGCCGGCGGTCGGGGTGCGGGCCGCGCTCGATCTGCTGGGTTAGCCGTAGCGCCGCAGGACCTCCTTGCGGAGGCCGGAGGTGGCCACGTCCGCGATGTGCTTCTGGGCCTTCTTGAGCATCACTCCGGGAAATTTGATCTTGAGGTCCACCTCGAGGTCGAAGACCACCTCGGTGGTGCCGTCGCCCTTGTCCGTCAGCACATAACGCGCGTTCTGCACATTCTGGGTGCTGCTCTCGACGAGCGACCAGCTCACCTCGCCGTCGTACCACTCATACCGCACGACCATCTCGTCGGTCACGCCGTACTGCGCGATCTTCTCCCACACCACGATCGGCCACCCCTCGTCGTCGGCCTCGCGGATCTCGACCTCGCGGTGGGCCTCCGACCAGTCGACGAGGGATTCGACGTCGGCGAGGACCTCCATGATCTCCGGGATGCCGGCCTCGATCGTGGTCACTGACTTCACTGACACTGCCATGGTCGCCAAAGTTACCCTCGCGGCCCGCCCGTGGTGCGAGGATCGGTCCATGATCGCCGCAGCCGGTCCCGGCGGGTCGAGCGCAGACCGCAAGGTCGCGTTGCTGCGGGGGATCAACGTGGGCAGGTCGGCCAGGATCGCGATGGCGGACCTGCGGGCCTGCACCGAGGAGTCGGGCTGCACGGAGGTGAGAACCGTCCTCGCCACCGGGAACGTCGTGCTCACCGACCCACGCACCGAGGACGAACTCCGGGCGGTGCTCGAAGCCGCCTACGCCGACAGGTTCGGCTACGACGCGGTGGTGCAGGTCCTCACCCGCGATGCGGTCGAGGAGGCGGTGGCGGCGTACCCGTTCGAGTCGCTCGACGAGCACCACGACTACGTCGTGTTCTCCGATGACCCGGCGGTCACCCGGGCGGTCGCCGAGGCGATGGGCGCGGCGATCGAGCCCGGCGGCACCGAGGTCGTGACAGCGGGATCAGGGTGCGTGTACTGGCGGGTTCCCAAGGGGGCGACGCTGAACTCGGCCGCCGGCAAGGCCTCCGGCAACCTAGCGCATGACCGTCACCTGACGAGCAGGAACCTCCGGACGCTACACAAGATCCTCGCGGTGGGCTGAGACGCGTCAGGGCCCTTGGACGGACGCGCCGATCGTGTCGACGAAGGCAGCGAGGGGCCCGAAGATCGCGGGGAAGATCCCGTCCCACATGGCCTGCAGCTGGGAGAGGTCGAACGGGGGCATCGGTCACGCTCCTTCTGTGGGAGGGGTGGCGTGCGGGCTCTCCGCCTGCGCCGGGTTCCCTTCCGCAGACAGGATCCTCTGCACACGTGCTCGGACGCAACCCTTTGCCCGTGGCAGACTGCGAGCGATGTCCCACCGCCCGCCCACCGGATCCACTACCGTCGCGCTGGCCGCCGTGCTGTTGGCGGCCCTCGCGCTGGGTGGGTGCTCGTCGGACCCGCAGGAACCCGCGCCCGGGGACGCGGGCGCGACGTCCGTGTCCACCTCGGCGGCGCGGGTGCCGACGG
>NZ_JAALDN010000363.1 GCF_014144855.1 Dietzia maris
GAGGGTGTTTCATTGAGTGTGTAAGGGTCCGGTCTCGAACCGAGGTGTGACCTACGGGTTTCACCTCTTGGAAGGACCGACCGAATGACCGAAATTGCTGGTGCGCAGAACCCCCTCGCTGGGGTTCTCAACGCCAATCAGATCGACGCGATGGTGACCGCCGCCGAGGAGCTCGGTGAGGGCCGCCATGGGGTCGAGGAGCTGCTGACGCGGATGACCAAGGCCGTGCTGGAGCGGGCCATGGAAGCCGAACTCAGTGACCACCTGGGCTACGAGGCCGGAGACCCCGCCGGCCATGGGAGCGGCAACTCCCGCAACGGCAAGACCACCAAGAGCGTCCAGACCCTCCAGGGCCCTGTGGAGCTGACCGTGCCGCGGGACCGCAATAGCTCGTTCGAGCCGGTAATCGTTCCCAAGAGGGCCCGCCGGCTGGGCAAGGTCGAGGACATGATCCTGTCCCTCTACGCCCGTGGAATGACGACACGGGATATCGGCTCACACATCGAGTAGATCTACGGCTCCAAGGTTTCCGCCGCGACCATCTCCAGGGTCACCGACGTGGTGACAGACGAGATCGCCCTCTGGCAGTCCCGGCCGCTGGAGACGGTGTATCCGATCGTCTACATCGATGCGATCTGGTTGAAGATCCGCGACGGTGGAGTCGTGGCCAACAAAGCCTGCCACGTGGCCGTAGGCGTCGATCTGGAGGGCCGTAAGCAGGTGCTGGGCCTATGGCTCGGCGCCACCGAGGGGGCCAAGTTCTGGGCCAACGTGCTGACGGAAATCCGCAATCGCGGAGCCAAGGACATCTTGATCCTGTGCTGCGACGGGCTGACCGGGCTGCCGGCCGCGGTCAACAGCGTCTACCCCGAGACCGTGGTGCAGACCTGCGTGGTGCACCTACTGCGATCGGCCATGAAGTACGCCTCCTACACCGACCGCAAGACCATGGCCAAGGACATGAAGCCGATCTACACCGCGGCCACCGTGCAGGCCGCCGAGATGGCGATGGAGGCCTTCGCCGAAACCTGGGGCACCAAGGCCCCAGGGGCGGTGTTGGCGTGGCGCAATGCGTGGGAGGACTTCACTCCGTTCCTGGCGTTCACCCCCGAGATCCGCAAGGTCATTTACACGACGAATCAAATCGAGTCGATCAACTATCAACTCCGGAAGATCACCAAAACCAGGGGCTCATTCCCCTCGGCTGAGGCGGCGATCAAGCTGGTCTATCTCGGCATCCGGAACATCGAAACCACCCGCGGTGGCGAACTCGGCACCGGCACCCAGGGATGGCACCAAGCGTTGAACGCCTTCGCCGTGCAATTCCCCAACAGACTCCCACTCTGACCACCCGGCAGAGGGGCTAACTGACCGGCCCCTTACACAGAAAACTTGACACGCCCC
>NZ_JAALDN010000364.1 GCF_014144855.1 Dietzia maris
GCCGCGTGGGCGTGCCGCCGCGCGGCCCGCGCCCGGCGCCGCTCCTCGCGACGCTGGTGGTCGTGCACCAACTCCGCCTCGTGGTCGTACGGGCTGCCGCGGAACCGACGCAGTGCGTAGACGAGCAGCGCCAGCCCGACGAGGCCCGAGAAGATGAGGGTGCCGCCGGTGCCCCAGCCGCCGATCAGCCAGAGGTCGGCCGACAGCGGCCACCAGGTCGGCACCGTCGAGCCGATCCCCCAGAAGATCCCCAGGCCGATCAGCCAGGCCACGCCGAGCAGTGACCCGGCGATCTTGGGCCACGACTGGACCCCGCGGGAGGCGCCCTCCATGGCGACGCGCTTGATCGACAGCAGTCGCCGGTCGAACCACTCGTACTGCCGTGAGAGCACCACCGTCCCGGCGAACAGCATGAGGAGCCCGGGACCCGGGAGGAACAGTGCGGCTATGCCGAGAACGATGAGCGTCCACCCGATGATCTCGAGCGCGAGGCGTCTCACCGCCACGTAGCCGAGTCTCTTCACCGGACCATGGTTACAGAGTCCGCGCCTCCGATGCAGGCGATCCCCCCGCGTCCCGGGCCCGAACAGCGGAGGCGCCCCACGGCTCAGGTCACACTGGTCCCGAGCAGCAGGCCGATCCCGTAGGTCACCGTCATGGCCGCGACGCCCCCGATCACGAGCCGGCGCACGGCCGGGCGGGGATCCGCGTCGCCGAGTCGGGCGGAGACGTACCCGGCGAGGATCAACCCCACCACCGTGAGGACGCCGATCAACGGAACCCTCAGCGTGGCCGGGGCGAGGACGGCGAGCAGCGGGATGACGGCACCGAGCGCGAAGGAGATCGCGGACGAGATCGAGGCGCTGACCGGGTTGGTCAACGACTCGGCGTCGATGCCCAGTTCCGCATCGAGGTGGGCCGCCAGGGGATCGTCGGCGTGCAGCTCCTCCGCCACCCGCCGGGCGGTCTCCTCGCTGAGCCCCTTGGCCGTGTACAGGCCCACGAGCTCGTCGAACTCCGCTTCGGGTGCCTCCTCGAGCTCGCGGGTCTCCTTCTCGATGAGCGCCTTCTCGGTGTCGCGTTGCGTGCTCACGGACACGTACTCGCCGATGGCCATCGAGCTCGCGCCCGCGACCAGCCCCGCCATGCCGGCGACGAGGATCGCCGGGCGATCCGTGGTGGCGGCGGCGACGCCCAGGACGAGGCCCGCGGTCGAGAGCAGTCCGTCATTGGCACCCAGGACCGCGGCACGCAGCCAGTTGAGTTTGCCGCCGACCGATGAGTCGTGGGGTTCCACCGTGCTGTGTGGTGCCGGACCGGGGACGCTCATGCCCCTACGGTAGGACTCCCCGGAGTCGCCGACAAGCCTCGAAAGGCTATCCTTACCAGCGTTTTTTCTACAGCGCTGGACGGGCCGCCGGCTCAGGCGGGGACCGCGGAGCGGAACTCCCGGGCGGCCCGGGCGCCGGCGTCGAGGTCGACCTCGGGCCAGCCGTCGGGGGCGTGGAGCACCGCGCCGAGCTCGACGGCGGTGGGGGCGGACCCGGCGGTGAGCAGTGCCTCCACGGCATCGGG
>NZ_JAALDN010000365.1 GCF_014144855.1 Dietzia maris
CCGCGAGCGCAATCGCGGCGGGGGGCGCCCGGCCGAGGGTGAGACGGAGGTGCGGGACGACGACGTCCTGCAGCCGGTCGCGGGCATCCTCGACGTGCTGGACAACTACGCGTTCGTCCGCACGTCCGGCTACCTGGCGGGACCCAACGACGTCTACGTCTCCATGAACATGATCCGTCGTCACGGCCTGCGTCGCGGTGACGCGATCACCGGCGCGGTGAAGATGCCCCGCGACGGCCAGAACGACGGCCAGGGCGGCGGCCAAGGCGGCGGCGGGGGCCAGGGTGGCGGCGGGGGCCAGGGTGGCGGCAAGAACCGTCAGAAGTTCAACCCGCTGGTCCGCATCGACACCGTCAACGGTGGCCCGGTTGACCAGGTCCGCAATCGCCCGGACTTCGCGAAGCTCACCCCGCTGTACCCCAACCAGCGACTGCGCCTCGAGACCGAGAAGAACATCATCTCGACCCGCGTGATCGACCTGATCATGCCGATCGGCAAGGGGCAGCGCGCGCTGATCGTCTCCCCGCCCAAGGCCGGTAAGACCACGATCCTGCAGAACATCGCCAACTCGATCGCGGTCAACAACCCGGAGTGCCACCTCATGGTCGTCCTCGTCGACGAGCGGCCGGAGGAGGTCACCGACATGCAGCGTTCGGTGAAGGGCGAGGTCATCGCCTCGACCTTCGACCGTCCGCCGTCGGACCACACCCAGGTCGCGGAGCTCGCGATCGAGCGGGCCAAGCGTCTGGTGGAGATGGGGCAGGACGTCGTCGTCCTCCTCGACTCCATCACGCGACTCGGCCGCGCCTACAACAACTCCTCGCCCGCCTCGGGTCGCATCCTGTCCGGCGGCGTCGACTCCACGGCCCTGTACCCGCCCAAGCGGTTCCTCGGCGCGGCGCGCAACATCGAGAACGGTGGATCGCTGACGATCATCTCCACCGCGATGGTGGAGACCGGCTCGGCCGGCGACACGGTGATCTTCGAGGAGTTCAAGGGCACCGGCAACGCCGAGCTCAAACTGGACCGTCGCATCGCCGAGCGGCGGGTGTTCCCCGCGGTCGACGTGGGACCCTCGGGGACGCGCAAGGAAGAGCTGCTCATGACCCCCGAGGAAGCCGGGATCATGCACAAGTTGCGCCGCGTGCTCTCGGGGCTGGACTCCCACCAGGCCATCGACCTGCTCATGTCGCAGTTGCGCAAGACCAACAACAACTACGAATTCCTGCTGCAGGTGGCCAAGACGACGCCCACCCTGCCGCAGGACGAGGAGTGACCGGGAGCGAGGGACGGTCGCCGTCCTCGATCGACGACGTCCTGGCCGAGTACGGGGGCCTCGAGACGCAGTTGTCCGACCCCGCTCTGCACGAGGACGCCACCGCCGCCCGCCGGGTGGGCAAACGCTTCGCCGAGCTCACCCCGATCGTGCAGTGTCACCGTGCGCTGGTGTCCACGCGCGAGGACGCCGCCGCGGCGCGGGAGCTCGCCGGCGACGATTCCTCGTTCGCCGGGGAGGCCGAGGAGCTGGAGGCTGAGGCGGCCGAGCTCGAGACCCGCTTGGCCGACCTGCTGGCGCCCCGCGACCCACACGATGCGGACGACGTGGTCATGGAGATCAAGTCGGGGGAGGGCGGCGAGGAGTCCGCACTGTTCGCCGCCGACCTCGCCCGCATGTACACGCGGTACGCCGAGAAACACGGATGGGTGATCGAGGTCCTCGGCCTCACGGAGTCCGACCTCGGCGGGTACAAGGACGCGACCTTCTCCATCCGGGCTCGCCAGCCGTCTCGCGACGGGGTGTGGTCCCGCCTCAAGTTCGAGGGCGGGGTGCACCGGGTCCAGCGGGTGCCGGTCACCGAGTCCCAGGGCCGGGTCCACACCTCGGCCGCGGGCGTGTTCGTCTACCCGGAGCCCGAGGACGTGGGTCCGGTCGAGATCGACGAGTCCGACCTGCGCATCGACGTCTACCGCTCATCCGGCAAGGGCGGGCAGGGCGTCAACACCACCGACTCCGCGGTGCGGATCACCCACCTGCCCACCGGCACGGTCGTCACGTGTCAGAACGAACGCAGTCAGCTGCAGAACAAGCAACGCGCGCTACAGGTGCTCGCGGCGCGACTCCAGGCCGCCGCCGAGGAGGCCGCCAACGCCGAGGCGTCTGAGGGCCGGGCCACCCAGGTCCGCACCGTCGACCGGTCGGAGCGCATCCGCACCTACAACTTCCCGGAGAACCGCATCGCCGACCACCGGGTGGGGTTCAAGGCGCACAATCTCGACGCGGTGCTGGACGGTGACCTCGACGCGGTGCTCGACGCCCTCGCCACCGAGGAGCGGCGGCGACGAATGGAAGAGGCCTAGTCCGTGAACCCGCGCCCGGCCGGGGTGACCGGGGTCGTGCGCTCGGCCGCGCAGGCGCTCGGTGCGGCGGGCGTCGACTCCGCGCACGTCGAGGCCCAGCTCATCTGTGCGCACGTGCTCGGCATCGACCGCACCCGGCTCATGCTCGCCGACGACCTCGACGCCGCCGCGGTGAGCG
>NZ_JAALDN010000366.1 GCF_014144855.1 Dietzia maris
GGCGGGTACGGAATGGGTGCCGTCACCGCGGTCACGATCCAGAACACCGTCGGGGTGACCGGGGTGCACGCCGTGCCCGTCGACGACGTGATCGCCCAGCTCGACGCCGTCGCCAATGACGTGACGATCGACGCCGTCAAGATCGGCATGCTCGGTGAGGCCGCTCTGGTGGAGGCGGTCGGCGACTGGCTTCGTCGTCGTCGTCCACCCCACGTCGTCCTCGACCCGGTGATGGTGGCCACCACCGGAGGCCGGCTGGCCAGTGAGGACGCGGCGCGGATGCTGCGGGACCTCGTCCCGCTGGCGGACCTGGTGACGCCCAATGTCCCCGAACTCGCGGTGCTGTGTGGCGGCGAGTCCGCGGAGCACATCGAGACGATCGTCGGGCAGGCCGAGCTCGTGCACGAGCAGACCGGCTGCGCGGTGCTCGCCACCACGGGCGATCTGGACGACGGCAGTGCGGAGGACGTGCTGGTGGAGTCCGAGGGGGACCGACGCACGACGCTGCGTCTGCCGTTCGTCCGCGTCGACACCCCGCACACGCACGGCACCGGGTGTTCGTTGTCCTCGGCGCTGGCCACCGCGCGGGTGGGGGAGAGGGACTGGGAGGCGGCCTACCGCCGCGTCCGCCCGTGGATCGACGGGGCCCTCCACGGCGGTCTCACCCTGGAGGTCGGCCGCGGTTCCGGCCCGCTCGACCACACTTGGTTCCTGCACCGCTGACCTGGGACGGCGCGGCCGTCCGCACCGACTGTGTCGTACACCTGTGCGAGTATCGGTTCCGCCGAACGGCCGAGACGATCAGGAGCAGACAGTGAACACCTCCCACAACACCTCCCACAACACCTCCCACAACACCTCGCAGGGCACCTCGCAGACCCGATCGCAGGACGGGCACGAGGGCGCCGGGCCCCCCTCGTCAGAGAAGGCGTTGGACAGGGTCCGCAAACTCTTCGCCAAAGCCGAGAGCGTGGCGGGCACGCCCGAGGCCGAGGTCCTGCTCGAGCGTGCCTACGCCCTGCTCGCCAAGTACGGCGTCGACGAGGCGCTCGCGCGGACCGGTCCGGATACCGCCGCCGAGGTGGCGGTCATCGACCACGTGATCTCCGGGAGCTATCAACCCGACCAGGTGGGACTGGTGGCCGCCCTCGCCGCCGCGATGCACTGCCGGGCCGTCACGTCCGCCCGCGGCGACGGCACCCGGGTCGTGCACATCGTGGGGGTTCGCCGCCACGTCGAGCGGGTGGGCATGCTCGCCGGGGCCCTCACCGGGGTCATGCTCGCCGCAGCGGCCAGACAGCGGCCCTCCCCGGGT
>NZ_JAALDN010000367.1 GCF_014144855.1 Dietzia maris
GGCGCTGTCCTTCCCGCCGGTCGTCCCGGCCGTCGCCCCGGCGGTGTCCTTCTCAGCCGTCATCGGGCCGTCGTCCCTTCTCCGCGTCGCAGTAGATACACGTCCATCACCCAGCCGTGCTCGTCGCGCAGCCGCTCGCGGTGCGCGCGCAGGTCCGGCAGGACGTCGCCCACGCGGCCCGCGACGAGCGTCTCGCCGGCGTCGCCGAGGTTCCCGCCCCACCAGATGTTCCAGTCGGCCAGGTCATCGAGCGGCAGGTCGCCGTTGAGCATCACCACCACGTTGTCGGCGCCGGCGGCCACGACCTCGCGCAGCCGGCGACCGGTGGTCACGGTGACCGTGCCGCCGATCTCGTGCAGGACCAGACGGTGGCGCGCGGCCAGAACCTGGAGCGCGGAGATCCCGGGCACGACTTCCACCTCCAGGTCCAGCGCACCGCGCTCGGCGATCCGGTCGAGGATCCTCAGCGTGGAGTCGTAGAACGCCGGGTCGCCCCACACGGGGATCGCCACATCGCCGGGCCGGGAGGCCACGACGCGTTCCCAGGCCAGGGAGCGGGCCTCGTGCCAGTCCGTCACCACGCCGCGATACCCGGCGTCGGAGGAGGTCGACGACGACGAGCGGTCCCGCTCCGGATCGGGCACACCCACCAGCTCGACGCCCGGCGCGTGGCGGGCGAGCAGCCGCGCGCGGAGATCGATCAACGGGTCGGCCGGGCCTTTCACGGCCGCGAGGGCGTAGTCGCTGGCTTGCAGGGCCCGGGCGGCCTCGACCGTGATCTGGTCGAGCCCGCCCGAGCCGATGCCCACCACGCGCACGCGCCGCCGGCCGGTGGGGAACTCAGTCACCGTGGGACTCCTCGAGATCGCCCTCCACGTCGAGGTAGACCTGCCGCATCCGATCCATGATGTCCGCGTCGGGCTCGGCCCACATCCCGCGGTCGGCGGCCTCGGAGAGCCGCTCGATCATCCCGCGCAGCGCCCACGGGTTGGACCGGCGCAGGAACTCCTGGTTGGTCTCGTCCAGGACGTACTCGCGGGCGAGCGAGTCGTACATCCAGTCGTGGACCACGCCGGCGGTCGCGTCGAACCCGAAGAGGTAGTCCACCGTGGCCGCCAGCTCGAACGCGCCCTTGTAGCCGTGGCGTTGCATAGCCGCGATCCACCGCGGGTTCACCACGCGGGCGCGGAACACCCGCGTGGTCTCCTCCGCCAGCGACCGGGTGCGCACGGCGTCAGGCGTGGTGGAGTCGCCCACATAGGCGCGCGGCTCGGCGCCGGTGAGCGCGCGGACGGTGGCGATCATCCCGCCGTGGTACTGGAAGTAGTCGTCCGAGTCGGCGATGTCGTGCTCTCGCGTGTCGATGTTCTTCGCGGCGACCGCGATGCGCCGGTAGTTGGTGCGCATGTCGTCGGCCGCGGGGACTCCGTCGAGGCCGCGGCCGTAGGCGTACCCGCCCCAACGGGTGTAGACCTCGGCCAGGTCTCGGTCGTCACGCCAGTTGCCCGCCTCTATGGTCTGCAGGATCCCGGCGCCGTAGGAGCCCGGTGCGGAGCCGAAGATGCGGGTGGTGGCCCGGCGGTGGTCGGAGTGCTCGGCCAGGTCGGCCCGCGTGTGGGCGGCGACGAAGTTGTGTTCGTCGGGCTCGTCCAGCTCGGCGACCATCCGCACGGCGTCGTCGAGCATCCCGATGACGTGCGGGAACGCATCGCGGAAGAAGCCCGAGATGCGCACGGTCACGTCGACGCGCGGGCGGCCCAGCTCCTCGGACGGGACCACCTCCAGGCCCGTGACCCGGCGGGAGGCCTCGTCCCACTCGGGGCGGACGCCCAGCAGCGCCAGGACCTCGGCGATGTCGTCCCCGGAGGTGCGCATGGCCGAGGTGCCCCAGATCGACAGCCCCACCGAGCTCGGGTACTCGCCGGTCTCGGCGACGTGCCGGTCCAGCAGCGAGTCCGCCACGGCCTGACCG
>NZ_JAALDN010000368.1 GCF_014144855.1 Dietzia maris
ACACTGCGGTCACGGAACTAGCCCGGGGCCCGGCCCCACGTCCGTAGCGGCCGCCGCGTCGGTGCGTACGGTCGGGGAACGGCCGGGGAGCGGCCGGTCAGGAGACGGCGCCGGCGCCGGCGAGGATGACCCGCAGTCGCCCGGCGCACTCGTCGACCGTGGTGCGGGCGTCGGAATCGTCGGCCATCTCGACGAGGGCCCGGAGGAGGACGACGACGACGAGGTCGGCCGCGATGTCGATGGAGGTGTCGTCCGCTCCGGAGAGCGTCTCGAGCCGACCCAGGGTGATCCCCAGCCGGCGGCGGGCGGAATCGACGGCGGCCGCGAGGATCCGGTGGTCTGGATGCGCGGTGTCGACCAGGCCGCGGGCGAGCATGGCCCAGGTCTGCGGATCCCGGGTGGCGGCGGCGGAGGCCAGGCGGGGCCAGTCGGTCGCGGGGTCGTCGGTCGCGGTGGAGATCAGCTCGTCGATGAACGTCCCGAGGGCGTCGGCCGCGCCGGACGCGAGTTCCGATGCGAGGTCGTCGACGGACTCGAAGTGCCGGTAGAAGGCGGTGGGGACGATGCCGACCTCGCGCGCGAGTTCGCGGACGACGAGCCCGGTGAAGCCGCGCGTGGCCACCCCGTTCCGGCCCGCCTCGACGATGAGTGCACGGGTGTGCCGTTTCTGTTCCGCACGTGTCCTGGGCGTCGTCACATTCGCCATCCTATCGACAGCCTGGACTGACGCGTCAGAAACCACCCGTCCGCGGGGTGTGGGCCGGGCCATAAATCGAACCTCTTCCCATTTCGGAGAACGGCTGTACACTCAAAAACGTCCGGTGGTCGAACCGGACGGATGCGCACCCCGACCGCGACGGCACCGACCCGGTGCGAGGCGCGACGACCGCCGGGGAGCGACCGCATCCGACGGCGTCCGACCACACCGACCCATATCCTCGACGGAGGTCCACATGACCGCCCCGCCCATCCGCAGACTCTTCTCCCGCAGGGTCACGCGCACCCTACTCACTCCCCATCCGGTCGAACACTACGTCCGCTCCCTGGGCGTGGACTGGTCCGACGACCCCACCGGGGCGACCGTCGTGACAGTCGACCGGCCGGTCCCCGACGTCACGGTCCTCACCCTGCGGTTGCCCGCCGGGGTCGACCGCCCCGCCCCCGGCGCCGCGCTCGAGATCGGGGTCGTGGTGGACGGCGTCGTCCACCGCCGCCACTACTCCCCCGTCGATCCGGCGTCCCGCCGCGACGGGTTGGCGACCATCGCCGTTCGCAGGCACCCCGACGGCGTGGTCTCGAACCATCTCTGGGACGAGGCCGCGCCCGGGATGCGACTTCTCCTGGGTAGCCCGGTCGGCGAGATGGCGTTGCCCGAGGCCCGCCCCGCCGATGTGCTGCTGGTCAGCGGCGGCAGCGGCATCACCCCGATGCTGGCGATCGCCTCGACGCTCGCCTCAGACGGCCACTGCGGCGACGGGGCGCCGGGCCGCGTGGCGTGGCTGCACTACGCCCGCCGCGTGGAGGACGTGCCCTTCCGGGACCAGCTCCGTGAGCTGGCCCGGTCCGGGGTGACGGTCACGGTGGTCCCCACCGCCGAGGGGACGACCCCCAGCGGCCTGTCCGGCCACCTCTCCGCCGACCATCTCGAGGAGACAGCCCCCTGGCACGATGACGCCGCGGTGTTCCTCTGCGGCCCCGAACCGCTGGCCCGGGGCCTCGAGGAGGTCCTCGGTGCCGAGCGGTTCTCCGGCGTCCTGCGTGAGCGTTTCACCTCCGCGACCGGGCCGGTGCCCGACGGGGACGGCGGCACCGTGACCCACCTGCGCAGCGGCATCACCGCCCAGAACGAGGGAACCACCCTGCTCGAGGGCGCCGAGGCCGCCGGCCTGAGCCCCCAGCACGGCTGCCGGATGGGCATCTGCCACACCTGCACGGCCGTGCGCGTCTCCGGCACCACCCGCGATCTGCGCACCGGCGAGGTCGACTCCACGCCCGACTGCCACGTCCAGATCTGCGTCAACGCGCCCGTCGGCGACGTCGAGATCGAGCTCTAGACCTGCATCCCCACCCGCCCGGAACGACCCGGAAGGACCCCATTATGACACTCCTGCAACTGCCCGGCCTCCGCCGGAAGAAGTCCACCACGCCGAAGGCACCCAAGGCTGCGAAGCCGCCGAAGGTCGCCGGCAAGACCTCCGACAAGGCGGCCGGCAAGGCCGCCGACGCGAAGACCGCGAAGACCCCCGGCCCCGAGCCGATCGTGCTGTCGGCCGAGTCGGTGGAGATCATCGGCCTCGAACTCGATGCCATCCGCGACCGCGTGAGGGCCGACCTCGGCACCGCCGACCGCGACTACATCCTGCGGGTGGTGCGCACCCAGCGCCGCCTGGAGTTGGCCGGCCGCGGCCTGATGTTCCTCGGCTTCCTGCCGCCCGCGTGGCTGGCCGGAGTCGCGGCGCTGAGCGCGTCCAAGATCCTCGACAACATGGAGATCGGCCACAACGTCATGCACGGCCAATACGACTGGATGCGCGACGACATGCTCCACTCGTCCAGCTTCGAGTGGGACAACGTGTGCCCCTCCGACCAGTGGCGACACTCGCACAACTACATGCACCACACGTACACCAACATCCTCGACCTGGACCGGGACATCGGCTACGGCATCCTGCGTATGGAGTATGAGCAGCCGTGGAACCCGATCCGCCTGGGCAACCCGGTGTACGCGTTCGCGCTGATGATGCTCTTCGAGTGGGGCGTGATGCTCCACGACCTGGAGTACGACAACGTGCTCAAGGGCAAGCGCAAGTGGTCCGACGTCAAGGGCCTCGTCGCCGGCTGGTGGCGCAAGGTGCGCGGCCAGGTAGCGAAGGACTACATCGTCCACCCGGCGCTGACCGGCCCCCTGTTCCCGCTGACGTTCGCCGGCAATCTCACCGCCAACCTCGTGCGAAACGTGTGGGCGTTCTCGGTGATCTTCTGCGGCCACTTCCCGTCCGGCGCGCAGGTCTTCACACAGGAGGAGACGGCCGAGGAGACGCGCGGCGAGTGGTATGTGCGCCAGATGCTGGGCTCGGCCAACATCTCCGGCAGCCCGCTGATGCACCTCGCCACCGGCAACCTCTCCCACCAGATCGAGCACCACCTGTTCCCGGACCTGCCCGCGCACCGGTACCCGGAGATCGCGGTCGAGGTGCGCCGGATCTGTGAGGAGCACGGGCTGCCGTACACGACCGGACCGTTGTGGAAACAGGTCGCGAACGTCTGGTCCAAGATGTTCCGCCTGGCGCTGCCCCTGCCTCCCACCGCAGCGGACACTCCTGCGGTGATCATCGAGCGCAGGAAGAATCCCGTCGCCGCCTGAGCCGCGGGTACCGTCTAAGGGCATCACCGACGAAGGGAGCGGTCCATGAGCGACTTCGAACGCAACAAGGACCAGGTCCAGGCGGGCGTCCAGGCGGGGGCGTCGCTGGTGGGTCGGATCGCGGTCATCGTCACCGACGCGGTCGGGTCGATCGCCAAGGAGATCGGCGACTTCGTCACCGAGGGCATCGAAATGCGTGAGGCCGCCCGAATCTCCCGCCGCGAGGAGCGGCAGCGCACCGCGGACGAGCCGCTGATCAACCTCGACGGCATCGAGGACGGCGACCTGCAGGGCTGACACGCGCGACGGGGCTCGGTGGCCCGCGGTCGCCGGGACGCCGAGACGCCGCCCAACTCCACCGCCAGGCAATCCACCTATCGAATTGCGATCCACCTAGGGAATTCCGTAGGTGGATCGTAATTAGATCGGTGGATCTTGGATTGAGGCTCAGCCCGTCCGCGGCTCAGTCGTTCAGCCCGTCCGCGGCTCAGCCTCGGGGAGCCGGTGAATGGTCGCGTCCGCAACGGTGGCAGGATCGTCGACCGTGACGATCATCGCCGCAGCGGACGGCTCCGCCCTCGGAAATCCCGGCCCCGCCGGCTGGGCCTGGTACATCGACGACTCGACGTGGCGCTGCGGCGGCTGGAAGCGCGGCACCAACAACCAGGGCGAGCTCACCGCTGTCCTGGACCTGTTGCGTCAGACAGCGCACTCCCCGGAGCCACTTCACATCCTGTGCGACTCGCAGTACGTCATCAACTCCATCACCAAGTGGATGGCGGGCTGGAAGCGCAAGGGCTGGAAGAAGTCCGACGGCAAGCCCGTGCTCAACGTCGAGGTGATGAAGGCCCTCGACGATGCCATGCAGGGCCGCAAGGTCACGTTCGAGTGGGTCAAGGGCCACGCCGGCCACGAGCTCAACGAGAAGGCTGACGTCCTGGCCAACGGCGCCGCCAAGGCGCATGCCGCCAGAAAGGAGCCGGAGGCCGGCCCGGGTTATCCGGGCGCGCAGGCCGTCGGCGCCGGCGACGACCCGGCCGCTCCCCCAGCGGCGGGTGACACCGTTCGGCGGTCGGAGTCCGCGTCGATGCCGGCGTCCGCCCCGGCAGGCGGGGGCAAGGCGAGGGAAACGACGACGAAGGCGACGACGACGAGGGCATCCTCCGCCGCCGAGCCCGATCTGTTCTCCCTGGCCGACGACGCCGACGAGGCGCCGGACCGGACGGACCTGGACCTGGACCTGGTCGTGGATCTCGAGCGGTCGCTGCTCACGGAGGCGGTCCGGGGTGACCGCGACCGGCTGGAGGAGTTGCTGGATCCCTCGTGGAGCCACGTGTGCGCCCGGGGCGAGGTGTGGTCCCGCGCGGACAGGCTCGCCGCCGCCGGATCATCCGGTCGGTCGACGGCTGAACGCACGATGGATCTCATCGAGGCCCGCCGGGTCGGGGCGGAGTCGATCCTGCTCGTGTGGCGGGAGCGGTCGGGCGACGGTTCCACGCTGCGCAGTTCGGTCTGGGTCCACTCCGGCGGGTCGTGGCGTCAGACGTTCCAGCAGGGGACGCCGGAGGCCTGAGCCCCGTCCCGCACGAGAAGGTGCCCCTCACCGCGTCCGGTGAGGGGCACCATTCCCCGGCGCCGGCGGGCGCCTACAGGCCACCGAGAAGCAGGTGGAGGAGATCGCCGACGATTCCGATGAGACCGGCAACTAGACCCATTGTGTGACTCCTTGTCAGGTGGCGGGATACGACTGCTCGTCGGAGCTTCGGCTCCGATGAGCTGGGCCCGACTCTAAGGACGTAGTGTGACGTCGACGTTTCAGTCGACGATCAACGTCGTGAACTCGACCGCCGCTAGAGTTACTACACCTGACTAGTAGTATTTGGTCCTATCATTACTGGTCAGCCACGGCGGGGCGCGGTGAAGCCGACTGCCTGGTACACCTTCGAGAGGACCGGGCTGGCCACCGCGCGGGCACGGTCCGCGCCGTCGGCGAGGATCCGTTCGAGCTCGGCACGGTCGGACATGTACTCGTCGAACCGGCCCCGCAGTGGGGTCACGAACGCCTCGAGCGCGTCGGCGGTGTCGGTCTTCAGGGCCCCGTAGCCGGCGCCGGCACTCTGGTAATCGGCCACGATGTCGGCGATCGGTCGCCCGGAGAACGCCGACTGGATCGCCAACAGGTTGGACACCCCCGGCTTCATCTCACGGTCGTAGCGGATGGTGCCGTCGGAGTCGGTGACCGCGCTGCGGATGCGCTTCGCGGAGACCTTGGGGTCGTCGAGCAGGTTGACGATGCCCTTCGGGTTCTCACCGGACTTGCTCATCTTGGCGGTGGGATCCTGGAGGTCGTAGATCTTGGCGGACCCCTCGAGGATCTTCCCTTCCGGCACCACGAAGGTCTTCTTGTAGCGGGAGTTGAACCGCATCGCCAGGTCGCGGGTCAACTCGAGGTGCTGACGCTGATCCTCCCCCACCGGCACCAGGTGCGGGCGGTAGAGCAGGATGTCGGCGGCCATGAGCACCGGGTAGGTGAACAGACCCACCGTGGTGCCGTCGGTGCCCTGTTTGGCGGCCTTGTCCTTGAACTGCGTCATCCGGGCGGCCTCGCCATACCCGGTGATGCACCCCAGCACCCAGGCCAGCTCGGCGTGTTCGGGGACGTGCGACTGCACGAACAGCACCGACCGGGCGGGGTCCACCCCCAGCGCGAGCAGCTGCGCACAGCCGCGGAAGACCCGCTCGCGCAGCTCCTTGGGGTCCTGCTTGACGGTGATCGCGTGCAGATCGGGGATGAAGTAGTACGCGTCGTAGTCGTCCTGCAGTTCGACCCACTGCCGCACCGCGCCCAGGTAGTTGCCGAGGTGGTACGAGTCGGCGGTCGGCTGAATGCCGGACAGGACGCGCTGGCGCTTCGCGGGCGCCTGCGACCCGGTCGGCTCTGCGGGCGTGGGAGCTGCGGAGGAGGACTGCTCAGACATGGCGTTCATCTTCCCACGTCCCCGACAACCCACCGCCCACGCCCTCGCGCGGGCGGTGGCCGCACTGTCAGCGGTCGGCGGGCGGCGCCATCTCCGGCGGGAAGCCGCCCGTGGCTATCGGGCCCCAGTCATCGATGGCCACCCGGATGAGGCACTTGCCCTGCCGCACCATCGCCGCCCGGTACTCGTCCCAGTCGTCGTGCTCCCCGGCGATGCTGCGGAAGTACTCCACCAGCGGCTCCACCGCCTCGGGCAGGTCGACGATCTCCGCGGTGCCGTCGAGGTGGACGTACGGGCCGTTGAAGTCGTCGGACAGTACGCACACGCTCACGGCCGGGTCGCGGCGGATGTTGGTCACCTTCGCCCGCTGCGGATAGGTGGCCACGACGAGCCTGCCCTCGGAGTCGACACCGCAGGTCACCGGCGAGGTCTGCAGCCCGCCGGACGACCGACGGGTGATGAGGACGGCGCGGTGTCGGGGGCGGACGAAATCGTCGAGGCCGGCTCGATCGGGACGTTCGGCGGTCGCATACTTCGGCATGGTGCCGAGGTTACGGACCCGTCCCCCGCGTGAAATCCGCGACCGCGGGCCCGATCTCAGAAGTCGCCTTCGTCGTCGTCACCACTCGTCTCGGACCTACTCGTCTCGGACCTACTCGTAGACGACGGTGACCGGCGCGTGGTCGGACCACCGCATGTCGTACGCGCTCGCCCGGTCCACTCGATCAGACACCGCCCGGTCGACCAGTCCGTCGGACACCACGTGGTAGTCGATCCGCCAGCCCGCGTCGTTGTCGAAGGCCTTACCGCGCTGGCTCCACCACGAGTACGGGCCGATCTCGTCGGGGCGGCGATACCGCACGATGTCGGTCCAGCCGCTGCCGTCGGCGAAGACGTCGGTCATCCACTCCCGCTCGTGCGGCAGGAAACCGGAGCTCTTGTGGTTGCCCTTGTGATTCTTCAGGTCGGCCTCACGGTGGGCGATATTCCAATCGCCACAGATGACCATCTCGTGACCCTCGCGGGTCTTCAGATGCCCGGCCCGCTCGGCGAGGTACTCGCGGAAGGTCGCGAGGAACCGGTCCTTCTCGTCCTGCTTGGGGGTGTCGGCAGACCCCGAGGGCAGGTAGAGGCTGGCGACGGTGACGGTCTCACCGTCGACAGCCCCGGGATAGACGGCCTCGATGTAGCGGCCGGCCTCCTCGAACTCGTCATCGCCGTGCCCGACGCGCACGTCGGTCGGCTCGGCGCGGGACAGGATCGCCACACCGGCTCGACCCTTGAGCGAGGACGGAGCGCCCACCAGCTGCCACCCGGCGTCGAGGGCGGGCGCGAGCGCCTTTCGGGTCTGGTCCTCATCGGCGCGCACCTCCTGGAGGGCGACGACGTCCGCCCCGCTGCCCTCCAGCCAGGGCAGGAATCCGAGGTTGGTCTCCGACCGCTGCTTGACGGCGGCGCGGATCCCGTTGACGTTGACGGTGCTCACGGTGAGGCTCACGGCCCACAGGCTACCGATCGCCGGGAACGTGACGGTTCGGCTACCCCGTCGCCGTCCGCCGCGCCGCCCAGACCGCGCCCACCAGGATCGCGAGACCCGCCGCCGCCAGGGCCGCCCCGGCGAGCGCCGGGGACGTGTAGCCGAAGCCCAGCGCGATCACGGCCCCGCCGAGCCACGCGCCCAGCGCGTTGGCGGCGTTGAGGGCCGAGTGGTTGAGCGAGGCGGCGAGCGTCTGTCCCCTGCCCGCGTATGTCATCAGTCGGGACTGCAGCCCCGGCACCAACGCGGATCCGGTCGTGCCCACCAGGAACAAACCCACCAGCGCCGTGACGGGATGGTGCGCGGCGACGGCGAACAGCGCCAGCACCACGGTCATCACCGCGGCGATCGCGACCAGCCCGCGGTCGAGGTCCCGGTCCGCAACCACACCGCCGAGCAGGTTGCCGGCCACCATGCCGAGTCCGTAGACGGCGAGCACCGCGGGCATCCAGCCGGGATCGATCCCGGCGACGTCGACCATCGTCCACTGGATGTAGGTGTAGACGGCGAACATGCCGCCGAACCCGACGGACCCCACGGCGAGCGTCGCCAGGATCTGTGGCCTCGCCAACGCGGCGAGCTCCTCGCGCGCCCTGACGACCACCGCCCCCGTGGGTTCGGGGACGACGACGAAGATGGCCGCCACGGTCAGCGCGCCGATCACCCCGACCGCGAGGAAGGCGGACTGCCACCCGATCGTCTCCCCGAGCCAGGTCGCCGCCGGGACACCGATCACGTTCGCGACCGACAGTCCGAGCAGCACCTGGGACACCGCCCGCGCCTGCCGTCCGGGACCCGCGAGGGAGGCCGCCACCAGGGAGGCGACCCCGAAGTACGCCCCGTGCGGGATTCCGGCGACGAACCGGGCCGCCACCAGGATCTCGGCGGTCGGGGCGAAGGCCGCCGCGACGTTGCCCGCGGTGAACATCGCCATGAGGACGAGCAGCAGGGTGCGGCGCCGCCACCGTGAGGTCCACACGGTCAGCAGCGGGGCACCCACGACCACGCCGAGCGCGTAGGCGCTGATGACGTTGCCGGCCTGTGGTTCGGTGAGCCCGAAGCCCTCGGCGATCGACCGCAGCAGTCCCATCGCGGCGAACTCGGTGACGCCGATGCCGAACCCGCCCAGCGCGAGCGCGAGGATCGCCAGCGCCACACGGCGAGGGGTGGGTGCGGCGGGCTCGGTGTCCGGCGCCGGGGCGGCTGCGGGGCTCGTGGTCACCGACGAAGGCTACGCCCACCACCCCGGCCGGGCCTGCCACGTCAGCCCGATCAGGGGGCGGTGCGCATGAGGCGTCGGCCACCGTAGACCAGCAGGAACGCGGTGACGTACATGACGATGCTGTAGACGGCGGCCGCGAGCCCGACCTCCTCGTCACCGATCACGGTGAAGGCGATCAACAGCGTCAGGGTGGTGTTCTTGATTCCGAACTCCACAGCGATCGCGATCTGCTCCGCCCGCCTCAGCCTGCTCACCCATGCCAGGAGGCCGCCGAGAACGATCAGTGCGAGGTTGAGGACGATCACGGCGGGGCCGACGGTCACGACGAGGTCGACGATCCGGTCCCGTTCGCCGAGGACGATCCCCACGATGAGCAGGACCAGCACGACGAGGCCCACGATCCCGACGTAGCGCTCGATGCGGGAGGCGAGCGCGGGCCTCCTGGCACGGAGGATCATCCCGATCGCGACCGGGATGAGGATGACGCCCAGCAGGAGTCCGAAGGTCTGGCCGAGAGGGACGGTCACCTCCTCGTCCGCGGCTCCGGGGATGAGGCGCGCGCCGATGCCGAACCACATCGGCAGGGTGAGGATGACGGCGACGGAGGTGAGGGCGGTGAGGATGACCGAGAGGGCGACGTTGCCGCGGGAGAGATAAGTGATGAGGTTCGACGTCGCCCCGCCCGGCGTCGCGGCCACGAGCACCACCCCGAGCGCCAGCATCGGCGTGAGGCCGAAGAGCAGGGCCACACCGACACCGACCAGGGGAACCAGGACCAGTTGGCCGAACAGTCCGACGATCGTGGCCCTGGGCGATCTGGCCTGGACCGCGAAGTCCTCCCTGGTCAGACTCAACCCGATGCCGACCATGATGATGGCCAGGGCGATCGGCAGGCCGATATCGACCAAGGGGCTCTGATCCACGGACGTCTCCTGGGCTCACGACGGAACGGCTGGCCACGCCTGTGACGTGGACCACTGTCCGACTACGGTAACCGATCGGGCGCCGCCGCGACCCCACACCGGCGGGCGCGGGGTCGTCGCCGAACGGTGGGCGCGCGGGATCAGGCCTCTGCTCGGGTGCGCTTGAGATTCTCATCCAGCGCCGCGAGGAACTCCTCCGTCGTGAGGTGTTCCTGGCCATCGCCGACGAGCAGCGCGAGGTCCTTGGTCATCTGCCCCTCCTCGACGGTCTTGATGACCACGTCCTCGAGTTGGTGGGCGAACTCGATGACCTCCGGGGTGCCGTCGAGCTTGCCGCGGTGCTCGAGACCCCGGGTCCACGCGAAGATCGAGGCTATCGGGTTGGTGGAGGTCGCCTTGCCCTCCTGGTGCTGCCGGAAATGTCGCGTGACGGTGCCGTGGGCGGCCTCCGCCTCGCAGGTCTTCCCGTCCGGGGTGAGCAGGACGGAGGTCATCAGACCGAGTGAGCCGAACCCCTGGGCCACGGTGTCGGACTGCACGTCACCGTCGTAGTTCTTGCACGCCCAGACATAACCGCCCTCCCATTTGAGCGCGGAGGCCACCATGTCGTCGATGAGGCGGTGTTCGTAGGTCAGGCCGGCCTTGTCGAACTCGTCCTTGAACTCGCGGTCGAACACGTCCTGGAAGATGTCCTTGAACGCGCCGTCGTAGGCTTTCAGGATCGTGTTCTTGGTGGACAGGTACACCGGGTACCCGCGGTCGAGACCGTAGTTGAACGAGGCCCGCGCGAAGTCCTCGATCGACTTGGTGAAGTTGTACATCCCCATGACCACCCCGCCCTCCTCGGGCAGGTTCACGATCTCGTGTTCGATCGGCTCGGACCCGTCGGCCGGCGTGTAGGTGATGGTGACCTTTCCCGGGCCGGGGGCCTTGAAGTCGGTCGCCTTGTACTGGTCGCCGAAGGCGTGGCGGCCGACGATGATCGGTTTGGTCCAGCCGGGGACCAGTCGCGGGACGTTGGAGATGATGATCGGCGCGCGGAAGATCGTCCCGCCGAGGATGTTCCTGATGGTCCCGTTGGGTGAGAGGTACATCCGCTTGAGCCCGAACTCCTCGACGCGGGCCTCGTCGGGCGTGATGGTCGCGCACTTGACGCCGACGCCGTGCTTGGCGATGGCGTTGGCCGCGTCGACGGTGATCTGGTCGTCCGTCGCGTCACGGCTGGTGATGCCGAGGTCGTAGTACTCAAGATCCACGTCGAGGTAGGGGTGGATCAGCTCGTCCTTGATGAACTTCCAGATGATGCGGGTCATCTCGTCGCCGTCGAGTTCCACGACGGTCCCGTCGACCTTGATCTTCGACATCGGATCCTCTTTCCCCGCCCGGCCCTTGTGGGGCCGACGCTGTTGGTCCTTACGTGACGTAGGTCTCACTTTACTGCTCGGCACGGTCCGGAGCCGCCGCTGCAACGGGTAACCCCTCGTTGCCTCCGTCGAGCGGCTTAGGCTAGCCTGACCCCAGGTCATGAGTTCCAGCGGAAAGCCCCGGCTCGCTGGACGGCAACCCTCCACCGCGGTGGGGTGCCCCGGGAGACGACCTGGCCACCACCCGACCGGGTGACGGGCAAGCGCGGGTCCGCTGTCGTCAAGCGGGCGGACCCTTTTCGATGAGAGGAGGGGCTCCGCCCCTATGACCTACGACAACAGCAATACGGACTGGGCCTTCGAGACGCGTCAGATCCACGCCGGGCAGCCCGTCGACTCCGACACCGGAGCCCGGAATCTGCCGATCTACCAGACCACCTCGTACGTGTTCGCCGACGCCAAGCAGGCGGCCGACCGTTTCGCGCTGGCGGAGATGGGCCCCATCTACACCCGCATCACCAACCCCACCGTCGCGGCGGTCGAGGATCGTATCGCCTCGCTGGAGGGCGGCGTCGCGGGACTGCTGTTCGCGTCAGGCCAGGCGGCCGAGACCGCCGTCATCCAGGCGATCGCGCAGTCCGGCGGCCACGTCGTCGCGTCTCCCCGCCTGTACGGCGGGACCGACACCCTGCTCCGCCACACCCTGCCCAAGTACGGCATCGAGACCACGTTCGTCGAGAACCCCGACGACCCCGCCTCGTGGGAGGCGGCGGTGCGTCCCAACACGAAGCTCTTCTACGGCGAGTCGATCTCGAACCCGCTCAACGACATCCTGGACATCCCGGCCATCGCCGAGGTCGCGCACCGCAACCAGGTTCCGCTCGTCATCGACAACACCGTGGCCACCCCGTACCTCATCCGCCCGCTGGAGCTGGGTGCGGACGTGGTGGTCTCCTCCGCCACCAAGTACCTCGGTGGACACGGGGCCTCACTCGGCGGCGTCCTGGTCGACGGTGGCAAGTTCGACTGGCGGGTGCAGCGCGACGGCGAGGACGTCTTCCCGTCCTTCACCACCCCGGACCCCGCCTACCACGGCCTCGTCTACGCCGATCTGGGCGCGCCCGCTCTCGCGCTCAAGGCCCGGGTGACCCTCCTGCGTGACACCGGCGCGGCGGCCTCCCCGTTCAACGCGTGGACCCTCGCCCAGGGCATCGACACGCTCAGCCTGCGGGTCGAGCGCCACGTGTCCAACGCGCAGCGGATCGCCGAGTGGCTCGAGGCCCGTTCCGACGTGGCCAAGGTCCAGTACGCGG
Organism: Dietzia maris; assembly: GCF_014144855.1. Taxonomy (GTDB): domain Bacteria; phylum Actinomycetota; class Actinomycetes; order Mycobacteriales; family Mycobacteriaceae; genus Dietzia; species Dietzia kunjamensis. The sequence goes on from NZ_JAALDN010000368.1 coordinate 12,702, forward strand.
GCCTGGCCTCCTCGCCCTACAACGAGCTCCAGAAGAAGCTGGCCCCCAAGGGCGCCGGCGCGATCGTCACGTTCGACCTGGCCGTGCCGGAGGGCACGTCCGACGCGGACACCACGGCCCTGGCCTGGAAGTTCATCGACGCCCTCAAGCTCCACTCGTGCCTGGTCAACATCGGGGACGTGCGGTCACTCGTGTGCCACCCGGCCACCACCACGCACTCGCAGGGCACCCCCGAGGCCAACGCGATCGCCGGGGTCACCCTCGCGACCGTCCGCCTGTCGGTGGGCATCGAGTCCGCCGATGACCTCATCGGCGACCTCGAGCTCGGTTTCGCCGCGATCTCCTGACCCGTCCCCATGGTCCGCCCCTCTGATCCGCTCGCGCTGTTACCCCCGGGTGACGGCACCCTCGGCCACGTCGCGATCGGCGACATCACCCTGGTCACCGGTGTCGTCCTCCCGGGGGTGACCCTCGCGGTCCAGCGGTGGGGGCGGATCGCGGACGACCGGTCCAACGTCGTCCTGGTCGAACACGCACTGACCGGTGACTCGCACGTCGTGGGACCGGTCGACTCCCTGCACCCCACCCCGGGATGGTGGAACGGGCTCGTCGGGCCCGGACTCCCGCTCGACACCGACCGCTACTGCGTGTTGTCCGTGAACGTCCTGGGGGGCTGCCGGGGATCGACGGGGCCGAGCTCGCTCCACCCCGACGGGCACTACTGGGGCGCACGGTTCCCGGCCGTCTCGGTGCGCGACATGGTCGAGTCCGAGCGCGTGCTGGCGGACCTCCTGGGGATCGGCCGCTGGGCGGCGGTGATCGGCGGCTCCATGGGCGGCGCCCGGACGCTGGAGTGGATGGTCACCTACCCGGACCGCGTCCGTGCGGCGTGCGTCCTGGCCGTCGGTGCCCGCGCCTCGGCCGACCAGATCGGCATCCAGACGGCCCAGATCATGGCCGTCACCTCGGACCCGCACTGGCAACAGGGCGGCTACCACGGCACCGGCCGTACGCCGGTCACCGGCCTGGGCATCGCCCGGCGAATCGCGCACCTGTCCTACCGGGGCGAGGTCGAACTCGACGAGCGCTTCGCCAACCGGCCCCAGCCCGGCGAGGACCCCCGGGGCGAGGATTTGTCGATGTCGGGCCGTTTCGCCGTGCAGTCCTATCTCGATCACCAGGCGGGCAAGCTGGTCTCCCGCTTCGACGCCTGCACGTACGTCCTGCTCACCGACGCCCTCAACCGTCATGACATCGGGTTGGACCGGGGTGGCGTCGAGGAGGCACTGCGCACCTGCCCGGTTCCGTGCGTGATCGGCGGCGTGACCACCGATCGTCTGTACCCGCTGCGGCAGCAGCAGGAACTGGCCGACCTGCTCCCCGCTGCGGATCCTCTCGTGGTGATCGAGAGCCCGGCCGGCCACGACGGCTTCCTCACGGAGGACCACGTGGTGGGACCGATGCTGGAGCGCACCCTCGACCTGGCCGAGCAGGGCACCTCCGACCGGTCGCGAGGTCACGCGTGACCGACCACGACCACACCCCCCGCCCGGCCGTGATGGGGCTGGCCGGCCTCGCGGCGGGTTTCGGCGTCATCGGGATGGCGATCGGGTTCGCCACCCTGCTGGGACTCACCGCGACCGCCTCCGGCGGTCACGACACGACGGGCTTCGGCCCGGCCGTCGCCTCCGCCGCGTCCGCCTTCGTCCTGGGACTCGTGCTGGTCGTGGGGGCCGTCCTGTTGTGGCGCGCCCACCGCGCCGCCCGCGTCGTGATCGGTGCGGCCGTGGCCCTGCTGGCTGTCAGCTCCCTCGCGCGGATGGTGGTGGACAGCGTCACCTTCATCTCCGTCGTCGGCACGGTCCTGTCCCTGCTCGCCCTCACGGCGATGGGCTATCTCCTCGCCTCGCCAGGGGTCCGCGACCACGTCCGCGAGGGCGTACCTCTCAGGCTCCGCTGAGTCGCTCCCCTCCGTCGCGCCGCCCATCGGACGTCGCGCCACCCATCGGACGTCGCGCCACCCATCGGGTGCCATGGGCAGCGCGTGATCCGATAGGTGATCCACACCGCCGCGGAGGAAATCTGGCCGCGGAGGGGATCTGCTCTGCGGCGATGCGCGGATCGCGAGATCGTCCCCCCCGTGGATCGCGATAGACACCGTTCTCGCTGCTCCGCGCGGGATACGTAATGGGCGGGCCCTCTCACCCCAGACCCTTCGTTCTCCACAGGCGGCCGTCGTCAGACGGCACTGAGCCGGTCTCCCTGCGAGATGGCCACGATCATCGGGGTATGAACACACCAGACGATCTGATCCCTCTGCTCCTCACCACCGATCGGCTGCTCAGCCGTGGAATGACGAGCCACAGCCTGAGCCGCGCTGTGAGGTCCGGCGATCTGATCCGGCTCAGACCCGGTCAAGCCCCTTGTAGTGGTGTAACTGGTTTTTGATCCTTCGTTGGTGGTCAGGCGGGTAGTTGGATCAGTGGATCGGTGGTCACCTCCGTCGGTGAGCTGGTGTCGGTGTCGGTGGTCAGTGTGAGTCGGCATCGGCTGAGAACTTCGAGGCATCGGCGGCCTCTGGCTCGACGGCGGGGGACGTGAGAACGGGGGGTGGCGCCGGAGCCGCCGCCCGGCCTCAGTAGGTTCCGCAGTTGCTCGGCGCCGGGACTCCGTTGACGCGGTCGTCGAGGTACCGGAGGTTGCCCTCCAGACCGGTGAGCATGGGCACGGCGTGGCCGATCGCCAGACCGGGTGCGACGGGAGGCATCGGGTCGATGACCATGTCGACGGCGGCGCCCTGCGCGCACCAGTCGCGGCCGAGCTGCTGCGACTGGTGGCCGGGGACGACGTCGTCGTTGACGGGCGAGAGCACACGCACGGGCGTGGTCGGGGCAAGGCGGCCGATGCGCTGACGCTCGAGGAACGCCAGGATCTCGGGCTCGCTGCGCACGATGTCGCCGGCCGACAGGCCCGAGATCGTGAAGTCAGTGGTGCGCTGCTGGAAGAATTGGACCGCGGTCTCTCCGATGCACTGGTCAGAGGTGACGGCGAGCATGGCCCGGCCCCGGTCGTTGAAGT
>NZ_JAALDN010000036.1 GCF_014144855.1 Dietzia maris
GGCCCTGCGGCAACCACGGCAGCGGCGTGTAGGCGCCCATCCCGCCGGTGTTGGGACCGCGATCGCCCTCGCCGACCCGCTTGTGGTCCTGGGCGGGCAGCAACGGCACGACGGTCTCGCCGTCGACCAGGCAGAACAGGGAGACCTCCGGGCCATCGAGGAACGACTCCAACAGCACCGGGTGCCCGTCGTCGAGACAGGCGAGAGCGTGCGCCCGGGCCGCGTTGCGATCGGGTGTCACGACGACCCCCTTGCCGGCGGCCAACCCGTCGTCCTTGACCACCCAGGTCGGTCCGAACCGGTCGAGTGCGTCGTCGAGGTCGGCGGGCGAGTCCACGATCTCGGCGCGCGCGGTCTTCACACCCGCAGCCGCCATGACGTCCTTGGCGAACGCCTTGGACCCCTCGATGCGGGCGGCCTCGGCGGACGGGCCGAACACCGGGATCCCGGCCTCGCGCAGGGCGTCGGCGACGCCCGCGACCAGGGGCACCTCGGGACCGATGACGACCAGTCCGGCGTCGAGCCTACGGGCCAGGGCCGTCACGGCCGCCGGATCGGTCACCGCGAGTTCGTGGCACTGCGCCTGCACCATGCCGGGGTTGCCCGGCGCCGCGTGCAACTCCGTCACCGCGGGATCCGCGGCGAGGGCGACGAGGAGGGCGTGCTCACGGGCACCGGAACCGATCACGAGAATGCGCACGACGACCACAGTAGCCCGGCCGCCGCGCCGGGTTGGCCCGGCCCGGAACGAACGGGCCCTAGACCCCTGCGTCGGCGGTGATGTCGGCGGCGGGGAACGCCGCGTCGCGGGCCCGCAGCGCCTCGTCGGTGAGCAGGTCCGTCATACACAGATCAATGGTCCGTGCGGTCGACCGTGCGGCGTCCGGGGTCCGCATCGGGCGGATCCCGAACATCGCCTGGGCGCTGAGGCCGTCGATCGCCGCCCACAGCGGCAGCTCGTCGTTCATGACGACCCCGGGCCGGAACGCCCCCGCCTCGATCCCGCGCTCGACGATCGCCTGCAATTCCACATTGATGGCATCGGCGTGCGCGGCGACGGTCTCCGACGGGCCCAGGTTCTCCATCATCGTGCGGGCCCACGCAGGCTCGTCGATCGAGAACTCCACCACGGCGAGAGCCGCTTCGCGCAGCTCGCGGTAGGCGGCGAGGACCGGATCGGACACCGCACCGCCGACGGCCGCGGCCGCCACGCGACCGACCAGCTCGACGAACCCGCGGGCCGCGACCTCCTCGACGAGCTGCTGCCGATTCGCGAAATGGCGGTACGCCGCGGTGGCGGACACCCCGATGTGCGGGGCGATCTCGCGGAGGATGATCGCCTTCTCCCCCGAGACCCTCGCGCGCGCGGTCGCCTCCTGGATGATGGCGTTGCGCAGATCGCCGTGGTGGTAGGCCTTCTTCTTCACCGCGCCCTCTGCCGTCGCAATACCTGCCTCGACCATGTCGATGCTCCTTCGCGTGTGTAGAGAGGACGGGGGCCACCCGGCGGGTAGCGGATACATCCATTAGACCACTTTTCGCCAGTCTGCCACCTGAGGCCATCGCCCCCGATACGTAGGCTGGGGTCCATGTCGACCGTTTTCAGCAAGATCATCGCCGGTGAACTGCCGGGCCGGTTCGTCTGGAAGGACCCCGAGGTGGTCGCCTTCCTCACCATCGCACCGGTCGCGCCCGGCCACACGCTGGTCGTCCCGCGCGCGGAGGTCGATCGGTGGACCGATCTCGAGCCCGCGCTGCTGACCCGGCTCAACGAGGTCGCACAGGCCGTCGGCAAGGCGGTCGTGGGAGGCCTCGGTGCGGCGCGCGCCGGGTATCTCATCGCCGGCTTCGAGGTGCCGCACACCCACATCCACATCTTCCCCGCCGACGACATGTCCGGATTCGACCTGTCGCTGGCGGACCCCGACGCGCCCGCCGAGGAGTCCGACGCGGCGGCCGAGACCATCCGGCGGTCGCTGCGCGAACTGGGCTACGGGGAGTTCGTCCCGGAGGCCTGAACCCGGGGCCGTCCGCCCCGGGTCGGCGGTCGGCCGCCGGCGCCGGGCCCTGCCCGATCGTCAGTGTCCGAGCGCCCGGGCGACGTCCTGCATGTCCTGATAGTCGGTCCACGCCGCGACGAGACCGTCGCGGAGCGCGAAGAACGAGCCGACCTCCACCTTCAGGGCGACCCCACCGATGGTGAGGTGTGTGGTCCGGTTGAGCGCCGCCACATCGCCCGAGCCCAGTACGTGGTGGATGTCCACGCTGACGTCGGTCGAGACATCCTGGTTGAACTCGATCACATGGCGCAGGCCCTCGTGTCCCCGGACGGTCTGCGTGCCCTCGATCGTGAGAACGACGTCCGGCGTGCACCATGACTGCGCGGTCTCGACGTCCCCCGCGAACGCCGCCTCGACCAGCGCCCTGACCACTTCCCGGGGATCCACCTCCCCGGCTCCGCGTTCGCTCACGGCATCCGCCTCCCCGTTAGCCGACGATCTCGTCGATCGCGTGCATGCTCTTGTAGTCTGCCCACCGCGTGACCACCCCGTCCGCCACTTCCACGAAGGAACAACCGCGGATCTCGATCCCGCCGCTGGGCAGGGTGTACCGCTCGAGGCGGCGCAGCGCGACGACCCCCTCGGATTCCAGGATCTCCCCCTCCACCCCGATGGTGAGGAAACCGGCCAGTCGGGAGAGGTCGGACACGATGTCGCGGACACCATCGTGCCCCTCGTAGCGCCTGACCTGGCCTGTCGTATAGACGATCGACGGAGAAGACAGTGCGATGGTCCGCTCGGCGTCGCCCGAGGCGAGGGCGGCCATCCACGCAGTGGCGATCTCTGTTGCGGACTGCGTCATCTCGGCGGCGCCCTTCTGGCGACGGGAATGTTGAGAACATTCTACTCATCAGTAGACGGAAGCTAACAATGATCACTGAACTGGGGGTCCCGCTCGGGGCCGCATCCCGCGGCCACCACCGACGGCCCGACACTTGGCGTGCCCTCAGCTTCCGGCTCGAACGCCGACGCCACTCGAGAGCTGGAGACGAGACTTGAACTCGCAACCGCCCGATTACAAGTCGGGTGCGCTACCAATTGCGCCACTCCAGCACGGGCGGCGACACCGCCGCGGCCCGCCAGTCATCCTAACCCGGCCACCGTCGGGGCTCTTGACTACGGTGTGCACCGTGGAGACCCGCGACGCACCGGCACCGCTCACCCGACCACTGGCGTGGATGGGACTGCGCAAGTCCGCCATGGACCTTGCGGTCGAGCCCCCGCTGTCCCCCATGGCGCCGGTCGACCTCGACGACGACGGCGCCGTCACCGACGTCCTCAACCTCGCCCTCGAGATCGGCGGGATCCTGCTGTCCTCCGGCGAGGGCGCCGCGGACACCGTCGCCCAGGCCGAGTCCGTGGCGGCGGCGTTCGGCCTGCCGGGCGCGACCGTGGAGGTCACCTTCACGTCGCTGACCATCGGGGTCAACCGACGTCGCGGCCGACCGCCGATCTCGGTCATCCGGGTGGTCAACTACCGCACCGTCGACATGACACGGGTGACCCGCGTCTCCCGCCTCATCGACCTCATCGTGCGCCGCCAGCTCACCGTCGACCAGGCCGCCGCCGAGGTCGAGACGATCGTGGCCTCCCCACACCCGCACTCCTTCCGCGTCGCGGTCCTGGGGTGGGCGATGCTGGGGTGCGCGGTCGTCATCCAGCTCGGGGGCAGCCCGCTGGCCGGCCTCATCTCCATGGTCTCGACGTTCGCCCTGATGTACGCCAACCGCTACCTGGACCGCCACCGACTCCCGAGCTTCTTCCAGCAGGTCGTGGGCGGGTTCATCGCGGCCGCGTGGGCCCTCGCCGCCTACGTCGCCGTGAGCAACAACTTCATCGAGGTCCAACCGTCCCAGCTGGTCGCGGCCGGCATCATCGTGCTGCTCGCCGGGCTCACCCTCGTCGGCGCCATCGAGGACGCCATCACCGGATTCCCGGTGACCTCCGCCGGGCGAGCGGTCGAGACGTTGGTCATGACAGGCGGGGTCCTGGGCGGGATCACGATCGCGCTCGCCGCGTTCGAACGCCTCGGCATGTCCCCACCCCCGATCGACCCGGCCATCGCCGGCAACGCCGCGGTCCACATCGCGGTGTTCGCCGCGGGCGTGGGCGCCGCCGGGTTCGCCGTGGCGAGCTATGCGACGGTGCGCGCGACCTGGCTCGCCGCCGCCGTCGGCGCGATAGGGATGCTCATCTTCCAGGCAGTCATGGCCACCGGACTGGGAGTGGTGGTGGGGTCCGCCCTCGCCGCCTGCACGATGGGCCTGATCGGCGGCATCCTCGCCCGTATCGCCACCGTCCCGCCGTTGGTGGTGACCATCGCCGGCATCACGCCGTTCCTGCCGGGCCTGTCGGTGTACCGCGGCCTGTCGGCGCTGACGAGCGACCAGACGGGTATCGGTCTGGGCCTGATGTTCCAGGCGTTGGCGATCGCGGTGGCACTGGCCGCCGGGATCGTGTTCGGTGAGTGGGTGACCCGCAATCTGCGCCGGTCGGCGGCCGCGGACGGGTGACGTAGGATCGGCAGCGGACGATGTCGCCCGAACAGGGCGCGCGCCCCCCACCGATCACAGGAGGACACCGATGGCATCCGCCGCCGCCAGCAAAGAACCCGAGCTCGACGACCTGGAGCCGGTCGCGGACGAGACCGCCGACATGGCCCGCAAGGTCGTGGCCTCGTACTCGGCCGACGCCGACGAGTGCCGGATGCTCCTCGACATGCTGGGGATCGGTCCGGAGCCGCAGGTGACGGCGGACGCCGAGTAACCAGACCACAGCGATCCACGCGAGGGGACAACCGATGACGAGCGGTACCGGGCAGACGTCCACCGGAGCAGGTGCCGACTTCGTCGTCGTCGCCAATCGTCTCCCCGTGGACCTCGTCATCGACCGGGACGGTACCGAACACTGGAAAGCCAGCCCAGGTGGCCTCGTCACTGCGCTGGAGTCCATCCTCAAGGCCAACGACGGCGCGTGGGTGGGGTGGCCCGGCGTCCCCGACGCCGCCCCCGAACCGTTCGACGCGGACGGCATCCGCCTCCACTCGGTCACCCTGTCCGCCCAGGACGTCGAGCTCTACTACGAGGGTTTCTCCAACGCCACCCTCTGGCCGTTGTTCCACGACGTGGTGGTGCCGGCCGAGTACCACCGCGAGTGGTGGAACGCCTACCGCGAGATCAACACCCGTTTCGCCGAGGCCACCGCGGAGGCCGCCGCCGAGGGCGCCACCGTCTGGGTGCAGGACTACCAGTTGTTGCTGGTGCCCTGTCTGCTGCGCGAGTTGCGCCCCGACCTGACCATCGGGTTCTTCCTCCACATCCCGTTCCCGCCCGTCGAACTGTTCATGCAGCTGCCGTGGCGCACCGAGCTGGTCGAGGGCATGCTCGGCGCCGACCTGGTGGGTTTCCACCTGCCCGGCGGGGCGGACAACTTCCGGATCCTCGCCAACCGCCTGCGCGGCTACCCGTCCGTCCGATTGCGGTCGACGCGGGGCCGCGCCTCCGAGATCCGGGTGGACGACCGCATGGTGCGGGTCGGCGCGTTCCCCATCTCCATCGACTCCGCGGCCGTGGACGCCACCGCCCGCACGCGCGAGACCCAGGCCCGCGCCGCCCGCCTGCGCGAGGAGTTGGGGTCGCCGCGGGTCCTGATGTTGGGCGTGGACCGTCTGGACTACACCAAGGGCATCGACGTCCGCCTGCGCGCGCTGGAGGAACTGTTCGAGGAGGGGCGCCTGGAGCCCGCCGACGTGACCCTCCTCCAGCTGGCCACGCCGAGCCGCGAGCGGGTCGAGCAGTACCAGATCATGCGGTCGCGGATCGAGGAGTCGGTGGGCCGCATCAACGGCACGTTCGGCGAGATCGGGCACCCCGTGGTGACCTACATCCACCGGCCCGTCCCCAAGACGGAACTGGCGGCGTTCTACGCGGCCGCCGACGTCATGCTGGTGACGCCCGTGCGGGACGGCATGAACCTGGTGGCCAAGGAGTACGTGGCCTCGTGCACCGATGGCGAGGGCGCCCTGGTGCTCAGCGAGTTCGCCGGCGCCGCCGCGGAGCTACGCCAGGCGTACCTGTGCAACCCGCACGATCTCGACGGGGTCAAGGACGCCATCATGGCCGCGGTCGACGACTCCCCCGATGACCGACGTCGCCGTATGCGGTCACTGCGTCGGCAGGTGTTGAGCAATGACGTCCACGCGTGGGCCCGCCGGTTCTTCAACACCCTCGACGCCACCTCGGACGACTAGGACCCCGTCCGCCCCGGGCGGCGCCCCATACCCGGGCGTCGGCCGGCGGTCAGAGCGCTTCCGGGTCAGAGCGCGTCCGGGTCAGAGCGCGTTGAGCTCGGCGAGCTTCCACGTCCCATCCTGGCGGACCATGTCCACGCTCAGCCGTGAGGCCGAACTGGCCGCCTCGGGCGCGTCCTTGGTGGAGACCATCCGGTTGAGCATGACCAGCACGGTGACGCGCTCGGCGTCCGTCACCTCCTGCGGCGCGGCGGCGGCGACGGTCGCGTAGACGGTGGCCTCCTGCTGCTTGGCGGCGGAGGAGACGGTCGGCATGGACTGTTCGACGAACTCCGACAGTGCCGGGTCGGCGAGCCGCTCCCGTACCGCTCCGAGGTCCGCGTCCACCGTCCGGTGGTCGTAGGTGAACATCTGGGTGGTGATCTCGCGAGCCGCGTCGGTGGCCGCCCGGGGCGCGGCCGCGATCTGTTCCTCGATCGCCGTCGCCTCGCGGGCCTCGACGTACTGCCACGTGGCCAGGCCGGTGACGACGACGAGGACCGCCGACACCAGCGCCAGGGCGGTGATCAGGGTGCGCCGACGGGCCGGGTCGATCGGTTCCCGGGACGCCGGCGACGGCGAGGGGGTCGAGGTGGCCGGCCGGGCGGTCGC
>NZ_JAALDN010000369.1 GCF_014144855.1 Dietzia maris
GCTCGGCACCGCGGCGGCCGCGCTCGGCCCGGTGTGGGAGAGCGGTGCGGTCCTGCTGGCCGCGGCCTGCGCCCCCGCATTGTGGTGGCTCGAGACCGTCGCCGGCATCGCTGCCGGGCTGCCGGGCTCGCCACCCGTCATGCCCGGGTGAGCAGTTCCTGGTCGCGCACCAGGTCGAGTGACAGCGTCCGATAGCCCTGTTCCTCGAAGAACACGGTGAGCCGGTCGTCGTCGACGCTCATGACGATCCCCGAGCCCCACTCACGGTGCACGACCGCGGACTGCAGGGGGAAATCCGCCGCGTCGTGGGTGAGGTCGACCGCGGTGCCGGCGTCGCAGGTGTCGCAGTTCCCGCACGGGTCCGCGAGCTCCTCACCGAAATACCCCAGCAGGAACTGGCGACGGCACCCGTCGGTCTCGGCGTATCCGCGCATCATCTCGATCCGCGAGCGATCGATCCGCTCGAACGTCTCCGACGTCTCCTCGGCCCGCCGGACCGCCTCCTTGGGCCGCACGTCCTCCACGAGTCGCAGGCCCTCCCGCCCGGACTCGACGACCGCCGCCGCCTCGAGGAGATTGACCGCCCCCGTGACGCGCTTTCCGCCGAAGTCCAGCGACTTCCTCAACCGGGTCAGCCGCACCGGGCCGTCGGCCCGGCGGAGGTGCTTGATGACCGCCCGGATGACCTCCTCGTCGGCGCTGTGCGACGAGAAGAAACTCCGCAGGCCGAGGTCCTCGCTGCGGTAGTGGAGTTCGATCGTCGCCGGCTCGCGGTCGCGGCCGGCCCGTCCCGCCTCCTGGTAGTACGTGTCGAGTGAGTCGGGGATGTCGGCGTGCAGGACGAACCGCACGTCCTCCTTGTCGATCCCCATCCCGAACGCACTCGTCGCCACCACCACGTCGAGGTCACCATCGAGGAAGGCGCCCAGCGTCTCCTCGCGGTCGGCCGACTTCTGGCCGGCGTGGTAGGCACGCACCCTCATCGGCCGATCCGAGTCGGCCGCTCGTGCGGCGATCCGCTCGGCGTACTCCTCGGTGGACCGGCGGGTGGCGGTGTAGACCAGTCCGGGGCCGCCGAGTTCGACGGCCCGCTCCACGACCGCGTCCTGTTTGCCGTCGTCCTCGACGTGCCGTCTCACCGCGAAGTGCAGTTCCGACCGGTCGAATCCTCCGGCCAGCACCAGGGCGTCGGACATGGCGAGCCTGTCGACGATCTCCTCGCGGACCGGGGTCGAGGCGGTGGCGGTGAGCGCGATGACGGTCGGCGACCCCATCCGGTGGCGGGCGGCGTCCAACCGCAGGTAGTCGGGGCGGAAGTCGTGGCCCCAGGCGGAGACGCAGTGCGCCTCGTCGACCACGAGGAAGCTCGGCTCGGCGGCACGGAGCCGGTCGAGCACCTCTCGTTTGGCCAGTTGCTCAGGGGTGAGGAACACGAAGTGGACGCGCCCCGCGACGACCTCGTCCCAGGCCTCCGCCTGCTGTCGCACGCCCATCGAGGAGTTGATCGCCAGCGACCGGGTGGGCGCGGAATCCGCGAGCGAGTTCAGACCCTCGCACTGGTCGCTCTGCAACGCGATGAGCGGTGAGACCACCACACACGGGCCGTCCGCCATGATCCCGGCGAGCTGGTAGATCGCCGATTTGCCGTAGCCGGTGGGCAGCACCGCCAGCACGTCGCGGCCTCCCACCGCCGCCTCGATCGCCTCGGCCTGCATCGGGCGCAGGTCGTCCCAGCCGAACACGCGGCGCGCCACCTCGTGGGGATCGGTGGCCTCGGCCTGGGTCGTCGTCACGAGTGCGTCCTCTCTATCCGCGGTCGGGCTGCCCGCGGTGGGATGGTCCCGGACCGTCGAGCGTATGCGCACTGGGCGGTGTGCTCCCACCGCACGCGCCCCCGACCGGTCGCGGGGCACCTGCCGCCGCGCCTACAGTCGGAATATGGAGATGGACATCACTCTCAGGGTTGATGGCGAGCAGCATGTCGTCACCGTGGACACACGCACGACCCTCCTCGACGCTCTGCGCGACCGGCTCGGTAACTACTCGGCCAAGAAGGGCTGCGACCACGGACAGTGTGGGTCCTGCACCGTGTTGGTTGACGACCGCAGGGTCACCTCGTGCCTGTCGCTGGCGGTGGCGCAGGAGGGGAAGGACGTGGTCACCGCGGCGGGCCTGTCCGAGAACGGCCTCCATCCGCTCCAACAGGCGTTCATCGACACCGACGCGTTCCAGTGCGGCTACTGCACACCCGGTCAGGTGTGCAGCGCCGTCGGGATGATCGACGAGGCCCGGGCCGGCGCGCCGAGCCTCGTCACCGAGGATCCGGGTGCGGAGATCGCCCTGACCGACGAGGAGATCCGGGAACGGATGAGCGGCAACCTGTGCAGATGCGCCGCCTACCCCAACATCGTCGCCGCCATCCGACAGGTCGTCGATTCCGCGGGCGACGAGGCGGAAGGGGCCGAGCGATGAGACCGTTCCGGTACGAACGTCCCACGGACACCGACTCGGCCGTCGCCTTCCTGCAGGAGCACGCCGGTGCCAGACCACTGGCGGGCGGTACCAATCTCATCGATCTGATGAAGCTGGGAGTGGCCACCCCGGACGTCGTCGTGGACGTGTCCCGGCTCCCGCTGGACTCCGTCGACCGGTCGGGCGACGGCGGCGTGCGGATCGGCACCAACGTACGCAACGCCGACCTTGCTGCCCACCCTCTCATCCGGGCCGACTACCCGGTGCTGAGCCGCGCACTGCTGTCCGCCGCGTCACCGCAACTGCGCAACCTCGCCACGACGGGGGGCAATCTGCTCCAACGGACCCGCTGTGTGTACTTCCAGGACGTCACCACCCCGTGCAACAAGCGCGAGCCCGGAACCGGCTGCTCCGCCATAGGTGGTTACACGCGCTATCACGCGGTCTTCGGCCACTCTTCCGACTGCATCGCCACCCATCCCTCCGACATGGCGGTCGCCCTGGCGGTACTCGACGCGACTGTGATCGTCGTGGGTCCCGGCGGGGAACGTCGGATCCCGGTCACACGGTTCCACCGTCTCCCGGGTGACCAACCCCAGCGGGACACTGTCCTGGAGAGTGACGAGCTGGTGGTGGCGGTCGAGTTGCCCCCTCCCGTGCGCGGCGCCGTCGCCACCTACCGCAAGGTCCGTGACCGGGCGTCCTTCGCATTCGCGATCGTCTCCGTGGCCGCGCATCTGAGCGTCGACGACGGAGTCGTCACCGACGCCCGGATCGCCTGCGGTGGAGTCGCCCACGCGCCGTGGCGCGCCACCCGGGCCGAGGAGACGCTCACGGGTCGGGCCGCCACCGCCGCGTCGTTCGCCGAGGCGGCCGACGCCGAGCTGGCCGCGGCCGAGCCCGTCGACGGCACCGAGTTCAAGGTGCCGTTGCTGCGGCGGACGATGATCGCCGTCTTGCGCGACCTGACGGCCGGGTCTACGAGCGGTCGCGCCGGTGCGGCCGGACAGGAGGATGCTCGATGAGCGCCATGGGCACGTCCGTCCCCCGTCTCGACGGCTCCGCCAAGGTGACCGGGACGGCACCGTACGCCTTCGAGCACACCGGGCCGGGCGAGACGGTGCATCTTCATCCGATCACCGCCACCGTCGCGCGGGGCACCGTCACCGCGATGGACACCGCGGCGGCCGAGGCCGAGCCGGGGGTTCTCGCCGTGCTCACCCCGTGGAACGCGCCGCGGCTGGCCGACACCTCGGAGCGCGAGTACGCCATCTGTCAGGACGCGGAGGTGCTCTATCGCGGTCAGCCGATCGGACTGGTGTTGGCCGAGACCGCCGAGGTGGCGCGGTGGGCCCAGTCGCTGGTGCGGGTGGCGTACGACCAGGCGCCCCACGACGTCGCCTTTCGCCCCGACCATGCCGACGCCTACGAGCCCGAGGTCGTCAACGGCGGCTACGGGCCCACGTCCGCGACCGGTGAGATGGGCCCCGCCCTCGCACAGGCGGGCGTCGACGGCCACGTCGTGGACCAGAGCTACTCCACTCCCGAGGAACACAACAATCCCATGGAGCCGCACGCCGTCTCCGCCCACTGGGACCCCGACGAGCCCCTGCTGACGATGTATGACTCCACCCAGTCCCCGCACGGCGTGGCCACGACGCTGGCACCGGTGTTGGGCCTGGAGGCCGGGCAGATCCGGGTCATCGCGCCACACGTCGGCGGCGGCTTCGGCTCCAAGGGCGCACCGCACGCCCACGACGTGCTGGCCGCCCTGGGCGCGATGCACCTGCCGCGCAGGCTGATCAAGTACGCGGTCACCCGGCAGCAGATGTTCGTCTTCGTCGGGTACCGCCCGCGGACGGTGTCCCGGATCCGGCTGGCCGCCGACGCTGACGGGCACCTGACCGCGATCGGCCACGAGGCCTGGTCGCAGAGTTCGCGGGTCAAGGAGTTCGTGGAGCAGTCCGCGGTCCCGTCCCGGTCGATGTACGCCGCGCCCAACCGCAGGACGACTCACCGTGCCGTGCCTCTGGATGTGCCCGCGCCGTACTGGATGCGTGCGCCGGGGGAGGCCCCGGGAGCGTTCGCGGCGGAGGTCGCGATGGACGAGCTGGCCGAGACGTGCGGGCTCGACCCCATCGACCTACGGGTGCGCAACGACCCGGAGACCGACCCGGAGTCGGGCAAACCCTGGACGTCGCGGCGCCTGGTCGACTGCCTGCGCGAGGGTGCGCAGCGATTCGGGTGGTCCCGGCGCCCGACCACTCCGGCCTCCCGTCGGGACGGCTGCTGGCTGGTCGGCTACGGCGTGGCGGGTGCGGCGTACCCGCACATGGTGCAACCCGGGTCGCGCGCTACGATCCGTGCCGAGGGCGACGGCCGATACCGCGTCCGGGTGGGGGCCGTGGACATCGGCACCGGCACGTGGACCGCGCTCACCGCGGTCGCCGCCGACGCGCTCGGCCGACCCGCCGAGTCGATCACCCTGGAGATCGGCGACTCGGCCCTGCCCTACGCCACGGTCGCCGGCGGTTCGTCCGGCATCTCATCCTGGGGTTCGGCCATCTTCGCCGCGGCCGGACGGTTCCGGACCAGGTACGGCGACGATCCGCCCCGCGGCGCGGAGACCACCGCCGCGGCCGGCGACTATCCCGAGCTCGAGCGCTACCGTGCGATCTCCTTCGGCGCCCACTTCGTCGAGGTCCGCGTGGACGCCGACACCGGGGAGATCCGGGTGCCCCGGATGTTGGGCGTGTTCTCCATCGGCCGGGTCGTCAATCCCCGCACCGTGCGGTCGCAGTTCATCGGCGGCATGACGTTCGGGCTGTCCATGGCGCTGCACGAACAGAGCGTGCGGGACACCCGGTTCGGCCACGTCGTCACGCAGAACCTCGCGGACTACCACGTCCCGACCCACGCCGACGCCACGGATATCGACGCGGTGTGGCTGGACGAGGTCGACGAGCACGCGACCCCGATGGGCACGCGCGGTGCGGGCGAGATCGGCAACGTCGGCAGCGCGGCGGCCGTCGTCAACGCCGTCTACAACGCGACCGGTGCCCGCATCCGCGACCTACCGGTCCACGCCGACGCGCTCCTGGAACACCTGCCCGTCGATCAGTGACCGCCGGTCGGACCGCCGTCGTCCCTGAGATCGGCGGGATGGTCGATGTCGCGCGGGGACCCCGTGCCGTCGCACGGCACTTCCCGCACCTCGTGCGAGTGCTCCCGTAGATGGTGGCGAGCTCCGGCGTCACCGACCGCCGAGGCGATGATCGCGGCATGGTGCGATGCGCCGAGGAGGACGGGGTGTGCACGGACCCCGCCGTAGGTCGCGACCGCCAGTGGCGCATCGGCGGCCATGACCCGGCGGACCGATTCCGCGCCCAGCCACGGCATGTCGACGGGGACGACCACCGCGTCCTCGGCCCCGACGGCCGTGAGCCCGGCGCGCAGCGAGGACCCCATCCCCGTCTGCCAGAGCGGATTGTGCACCACCTCGGCGCCGGGCACGTCCAGCTCGACCGCGCCACTGACCACCACGACCCGCTCACATCCGCCCGCGTGGAGCAGCGCCACGGCGTGGTCGACCAGCCGTGCTCCGCGGAAGTCGACCACGGCCTTGGGCCGGCCGAACCGGCGACCC
>NZ_JAALDN010000370.1 GCF_014144855.1 Dietzia maris
GGCGGCCGCGGCCCGTCGCCCGGTGCTCGCGGGTTTCGCCCCGCAGGCCGCCCTGTCCCCGGGCGGCGATGCCGAACGCGAGGCCGAGCGCACGGGCGTCTCCCAGACCGAGGTCTTCCCGCTCGCACTGTTCGCCACGGGCGGGCTCATGTTGTTCCCCGCGGCCAACGACCTCATCACCCTGTTCATCGCGCTAGAGGTGCTGTCCCTGCCGCTGTATGTGATGTGTGGCATGGCCCGCCGGCGGCGGCTCCTCTCCCAGGAGGCCGCGGTGAAGTACTTCCTGCTGGGGTCCTTCTCCTCGGCGATCTTCGCCTACGGCGCCGCGCTGATCTACGGGTACGCCGGAACCGTCGAATTCGGCGGCATCGCAGCAGTGGTCGCCGCCGAGGGCGGCAGCTCGCTGGCGCTGATCGGCGTGGCGATGATGTCGGTGGGCCTGCTGTTCAAGGTCGGGGCCGTGCCGTTCCACACCTGGACCCCCGACGTCTACCAGGGCGCGCCCACCTCGATCACGGCGTTCATGGCCGCCGGGACCAAACTCGCCGCGTTCGGTGCGATCCTGCGGTTCTTCCACACCGCCGTCCCCCGCCTCGAGGACGACTGGGCGCCCGTGCTCTGGGTGATCGCGGCGTTGACGATGATTGTCGGCACGGTCGTCGGAGTCACGCAGAACGACGTCAAACGCCTGCTGGCCTACTCCTCCGTCGCGCACGCCGGATTCCTGCTCACCGGGGTGCTCGGCCCTCCGGCGGCCGGTACCTCCGCCGTGCTGTTCTACCTCGCGGCGTACGCGGTGAGCACCGTCGGCGTGTTCGCGGTGGCCGGGCTGGTCCGCGCGCCTGACGGCGCCGAGATCACCGACCTGCAGGCCTGGGCCGGGCTCGGCCGACGTCAGCCACTGGTGTCGGGCGCGTTCGCACTGCTGCTGCTCGCACTCGCGGGCATCCCGCTGACCAGCGGGTTCATCGCCAAGTTCGCGGTGTTCTCCGCAGCCGTTGCCGGCGGCGCGGTGAGCCTCGTGGTGATCGGCGTGCTCACGAGCGCGATCGCGGCCTCGTTCTACGTCCGCGTGATCGTGGTGATGTTCTTCCGCGATGCGGGCGAGGTGGACTCCGGAAACGAGCGTTACGGCTCTGCAGGCGCCGGCGAGGTGGCGTTCGCGCGCAGGCCCGTCACGTACGCGGTCGTCGGCATCGCGGTCGTGGTGACGATCCTGCTGGGGATCGTGCCGCAGCCACTGCTCGACCTGGCCACCGCGGCGGCCGCGTTCGCGGGGTAGGAGTTCGCGGAGAGGAGGCCGAGTTGGCGGAGTTCGCGGGGTAAACAGCCATCCGGCCGTCAGTAGCCGCGTCGACAAGAGTCTTTCACCCGTATCGGTCGAGTAGCAGTGCACGAAACACTCTTCTCGACGACTGCCGCCCGCTGCCTGCCGCCCGCCGCGCCCTCGGAGCCCGCCGCGCCCCCTACTCCCCCAGGCCCAGCGGGGTGGCGTCGAACTCCCCGGACAGCGCGGACACCGACCGAGCAAGCCGGAGGTCGCGCTGGGTGACGCCGTCGACGTCGTGGCTGCGGAGGTCGAGGGTGACCTCGTCGTAGCTCCACAGCAGGTCGGGGTGGTGGTCCTGCGAGTTCGCGGCCTGCCCGATCGCGGCGACCAGGTTGATCGCGGCCTGAGGGGTCTCGCACACGGCCGTGTAGGTCAACGACCCTTCCGAGAAGGCCCAGCCGGGCAGGTCGGCGAGACCTTCGGCGATCTGCTCCTCGGTCAGGCGGGTGTTGTCGTCGGCGGCGGGGCGGGCGTTGTCGGCGTCTGCGCTCATGCCGTCCAGTCTGGCACCTCGCGGCGCACCCGGCACTCCCGCCGGGGCGCGGGAACTCATCGCCGCGCCCGCTGCTTCCCGCCGGGGCGCGGGAAATCTCCGCCGCGCCCGGCGCTTC
>NZ_JAALDN010000371.1 GCF_014144855.1 Dietzia maris
TAACGATGACTGCCGATTCGTCGAGGCCCTCCCGCGACCCCCACGGCCCGGCCGGGTCCGTCCACGATCCGGTCCGGTCCGTCCACGACCCGGTCGACGACGCCGATCTCGACCCCGGCACGCCGGTGCCGGTCCGGCCCGGACCGCTGGGGATGGCCGGCAACGTCGTCCGCGGCGCGCTCATCGGGATGGCCGAGCTCGTGCCCGGCGTCTCCGGCGGAACGGTGGCGCTGGTGACCGGCGTCTATCCGCGCCTGTTGGACTCCGGGGCGCACGTCGTGGACGGCCTGCGCTCTGCCGCCCTCGGGCCGGAGCGTCGGGCCCGCACCCGCGCGGCGTTCCGGCACGTCGACTGGTGGCTGCTGCTGCCGCTGGCGCTGGGCATGCTCGTCATGGTCTTCACCATGGCCGGTGTGCTCAAGGGCTTCGTCGAGGGCAGTCCCGAGATCGCCCGCGGGCTGTTCCTCGGCATGGTCGCCGCCAGCATCGCCGTGCCGCTGGGGATGGCGCGCGCCACCCCGGGTGGGCGCAACTGGGTGCTGGGCCTGATCTTCGTCCTCAGTGCCGCGTTCGCGTTCGTCCTGTCCGGGCTGCCGAGCGGCTCGATCAGTGACCCCTCCTACCTGCTGGTGTTCGTCGCGGCGGCGGTGGCGATCTGCGCCCTGGTCCTGCCCGGCGTCTCGGGGTCCTACCTGTTGCTGGCGATGGGGCTCTACGCCCCGACGCTCGGCGCCGTCGACGACCGGAACTTCGCCTACCTCGGCGTGTTCGCCCTGGGCGCGCTCGTCGGGATCTCCCTGTTCGTCAAGGTCCTCGACCGCCTGCTCGAGGACTTCCGCAAGCCCACACTGGTGGCCATGGCCGGACTCATGCTGGGGTCGCTGCGCGCGCTGTGGCCGTGGCAGACCGAGGAGGCCGAGGTCCTGGCCCCCGGCGCAAACTGGCCGACGGTCCTGGCCGCCGTGGCCGCCGGCATCGTCGTGGTGCTGATCGTGCTGGCCGTCGAGCGGGTGTTCGCGGACAAGACCGCCACCACCGACCCCGACCCGCGGACCTCCGCACTCGAGGACCGCGGGTAGGCCGGAGCCGGTCAGGCGGCGGTCAGGGGCTGGTCAGCACCTCCGCCTCCAGCCTCCGGTAGCCGGCCTCCATCCCGTCGACCATGCCGGTGCCGAGGATCGTCTCGCGCAGGTCGGCGCTGTCGTAGGTGATGACGAGGGTCAGCAGGGTCCCGCCCTCGACGGCCGTGAGGGTCTGCTCGTTGCGCGTCGGCGGTGCGTCGACTCCCTCCATCGTCTCGGTGAAGACCTCCCGGTGGGGTGGGTCGGTCTTTAGGAGCTGCCCGGTGAGGGCGAACGCCTCGCCCTCGACCCCGTCGTCGGGGGCCCACTCGAAGCGGGTGGTCTCGCCGGGCGCCGAGGCGACCCGGCAGCCGACCAGCGCCCAGCCGTCGGGTCCGTGGAACCACCTGTTCAGCAGCTCCGGCTCGTGGTGGGCGTCCCAGACCTGCCGGGGCGTGCCGTGCAGGATCCGGGTGACGCGCACGGTCCGCTCGTCGAGGAGCTGCGACTGCGTGCCGGTGTCGGCGGCGAAGGTGGCGTCGTCGGTGACCACGGCCTCGATCTGGCCCATCGCCTCGCGGGTGGGCAGGTCGGTGTTGGGCCGGCCGTCGTCGTGGCTGAAGCCGTCGAGCACCTCGAACGACCGGCACTCGTCCACCGACAGGTACTCCCAGTACCCGCAAGCGCGGCTGCCGTCCGGCCCGGTCATGTAGTAGTCCGAGCGGCCGCCGGGGAACACGTCGTGCCGGGTGAAGGTGGCCGGCCACGTGGGCGGTCCCCAGAACTTCTCGAGCTGGCGCGGGTCGACGTACGCGTCCCACAGTCGACGGACCGTTACCGGGAACTCCGCGGTGATGGTCAGGGTCAGCCGGTCGAGGTCTCTGTCCACTGATGTCACAGGCATGGCCTGCCTCTTTCCTCGTGTGTGTCCTGCGGTGACGGGTCAGTCCTCGGCGAGGAGGGCGTCGAGTCTGCCGACGCGTGCCTGCCAGATGTCCTCGAAGGCGTCGAGGAGGCGCTGGGCTCCCCGGATCGCCCGGAGGTCTCCCCGGATCCTGCGCTCGCGGCCGATCCGGTGGTCGGTGATCAGTCCTGCCTCCTCCAGTACGTTGACGTGCTTGCGGACGGCCGCGAACGACATGTCGTAGCGGTCCGCGAGTTCGG
>NZ_JAALDN010000372.1 GCF_014144855.1 Dietzia maris
TGCTGGGGCTGGGCTCGGCGCGCGCGGTGGTGCACGACCTGGGGCCGGTGCTCGACGCCGCAGACCGCACCCACGCCACGCGGCTGGCGGTGGTGCGCGGTGAGCTCGACACCGAACCCAGCCGGATCGGCGAATGCCGCACCTGCCCCTGGTGGGAGGGCTGGGACGATCGGGACGGGCCCGTCGAGGGCTGCCGTGACCGGCTCGTCGTGGCCGATGACGTCAGTCTCGTCGTCGGCGGCGGACAGGTCGGGTCGCTGAGGGCCCGGGGGATCCGGACGGTCGCGGAGTTGGCGGTGGCCGGACCGGACCGGCCCACGGACTGGAACGGCGAGCCGTTCTCGGACGCGGTCCTGCGGGCGAGGGCACACCGCGACGGTGAGGTGGTGGTTCCCAAGGTGGCGCGGCCGAGCATTCCGCGTGCGGATATCGAGGTGGACGTCGACCTGGAGAGTCACCTCGACGACGGCGCCTATCTGTGGGGGACCCTGCTCACGCTGAGGGACGGGCGGCCCCTGGAGGCCGAGGGCTACAGGCCGTTCGCCACCTGGGCCCGGTTGCCGGATCCGGACGAGGGGCGGTCGTTCGCGGAGTTCTGGCGTTGGCTCACCGGCATCCGCGACAGGGCGGCAGGTCAGGGCCGGTCGTTCCGGGCCTACTGCTATTCACGGTCCGCGGAGAACGGGTGGATGCTCTCGTCGGCCGGCAGGTTCGGGCCGGAGGGCACCCTCGCCGTCGTCAAGGGGGTTCCCTCCGTCGCCGAGGTCCGGCGCTTCATCTCCTCCCCGCTCTGGGTGGACGTCCACGAGGCGGTCACCACCCAGTTCGTCTCCACCTCGGGCCTCGGGCTGAAGGTGGTCGCCCCGGCCGCCGGGTTCACGTGGCGGGATCCCGAGGCGGGCGGCGAGGCCTCGCTCGGCTGGTACCGCGACGCACAGGCGGCGCGGGGCGTCGAACGGGACGCCGGCCGCGACCGCATCCTCGCCTACAACGAGGACGACGTCCGGGCCACTCGCGCTGTGCGGGAGTGGATCTCCCGCTCGAGCTGGGGCGGCCACCAGCTCTGAACGTATGTCTACTTCGGCGTTGGACCCCTCATGCGCGGGCATTCTCCCGGTGGTCGCGCGGGGTGTTCACGGCGAAATGATAAGAATTGTTAAGTATCGCCGAAGTGTCGGCGTTTCTCCCGAAAGGAATACTGACTTATGACGAGGCACATCCGCGCCGCCGCGGCCCTTGGCGTCTCCGCGCTCGCCCTGTCCGGTGGAGTGGGGCTGGCGCACGCTCAGTCCTCCGCCCTCGGCTCGGCCGAGGAGGAAACGGGGGTCGTCGACCCCGGACTGATCGACACCTCGGGCTCCGCGCTGCTCGGCGAGCCGACTTTCGGCAGCCTCGCCCCGGTCGTGTCGCAGGGCGTGGGCTCGGTCAACGAGGCAACGGGTTCCGACGCAGTGAGTCCCGCGCCGGGTACCGGGTCGGTGGACACCACCGGTTCCGTCTTCGGTGAGCCCACCTCGGGGTCGCTGACGCCGGCCGTGGCGTCGGTGGGCGGCGCACTGGGCTCCGGTGAGGGTCCGGCGATCGTCATCGGCTCCGATGGCGGTACGGATTCGCTCGGAGGATCCGGTTCGCTCGGGCCGGTGCTGCTGATCGGCGGTTCCGCCGCCGTCATCGGGGCGGGCATCTACTTCGCGCCGCAGATCGAGCAGGCGCTGGCGGACGCCGGCATCGTCCTCCCGCCATTGCCGGTTATCTGATCGCAGTCGGCGAGGTCCAGCGGGGGCTCCCCGCGCGGGTGCCCCGGGGCGACGCTGGGGCATGGGTGGCCACACGGCAAGGGGTCGAGCGCCTTTCAGAACCCCTTACTAACTCAGATTTAACTGAGTTCTCACCGTTCATCGCCTGAATTCGTGGCTAGGGTGGGGAACGGACGGATGAACCTCGGTCTCGTAACGCTGTTCTCACGTCTCACAGACCCCAACCCCGGGGTGGGTCGGCCACGAGCCTCTGCGCCTGGGAGCCCCTTTCCACACGAGGAGACGCAATGACGTTCACCACCCGCAAGGCCGCTGCGGTCGCGGCCGCCGCTGCCCTGGCCATCTCGGGCGCCACCGGCGTCGCCAACGCGCAGGGCTCCGAGGAACTCGGAACTCTGTCCTCGGACGTGATCGGCTCCGCCGGATCGTCGGAGCTGAGCTCGGGCGGCGGTTCCGTCCCCGAGAACCTGGGTTCGCTCATCCTGGATGCCAACGCCACCGACGAGGGATCCCTCGACACCTCGGGTTCGGCGCTGCTCGGTGAGCCCTCCACCGGTTCGCTCGCGCCGCTAGCCGGTTCCGTCTCCGAGGCCACCGGTTCGGTCGACATCCTCACCCCGGCCGAGGGCACCGGCTCGGTCGACACCTCGGGCTCGGCGCTGCTAGGTGAGCCGACCACCGGCTC
>NZ_JAALDN010000373.1 GCF_014144855.1 Dietzia maris
CCCGGCCGGACAGCCCGAGCTCCGCCGAGCGCCGGGCGGCGATCGTCAACGCCTCCGCGGCGATGTCCGCCCCGGTGACCTGCCAGCCCTGCGAGGCCAGCCAGAGCGCTTCGGTCCCGGCGCCGCAGCCCGCCTCGAGCGCGGTCCCGGGGACGAGGCGGGAGACCTCCCGGATCAGGTGCGGGTTCGGGGGGTTCGCGGCCATCGCGGCCGGGCGGTCACCGTCGTCGTCTCCGACGCTGCCGCCGGCACCCGCCCAGATGTCGTCCCAGTAGGCGCGGTCAAACTCGTGTGCCATCGCGCACCTCGATCGCCTTCTCGAGGTCGGCCATGATCAGCGAGGCGTTGATCTGCTGCGCGGCGCGGGCCCCCTGGGCGGCGGCGGCTCCGACCTGCGCCATGAGATCGGCGCAGTTGCCCGCGGCCCACACCCCCGGCACCGGGGTGGTGCCCATCTCGTCGGTCGGGATGACCGTGCCGACCGGGTGATCGACCGCCTCCAGACCGATGGCCGCATACGGCTCGACCCCGACCGTCAACCGGGTGGCCACCACCACGGCGTCCAGATCGATCACCTCGTCGTCGTCGACCTCCACGCCGACCACCCGCCCACCGTCGGCCGCCACTCCCGAGATCCTTCGCTCCTCGACCGGGATGCCCAGGGCGGCCAGGGAGACCCGGTCCTGCTCGTCGATCGGGCGACCGCCGCTGAAGTACGTGATGTCCCGGCTCCACTGGTGGAACAGCATGGCCTGGTGCGCGGACATCGGATGGGTCCCCAGGATGCCGATCCGCTGGTCGCGCACCTCCCAACCGTGGCAATACGGGCAGTGCAGGACGCCGCGCCCCCACTGCTCGCGGACCCCGGGGATGTCGGGGAGTTCATCGCTCACCCCGGTCGCGATGAGCAGTGTGCGGGTGGGCAGCACCGAACCGTTGCGCAGGATGACGTCGAAGCCGTGCGCGGCCGTGCGGGTGTCCACGACCTCGCCGTCGATGACCTCGCCGTCGTACCGTCCGACCTCCGCGCGGCCTCGCGCGAGCAGGTCCGACGGGCTCACCCCGTCCAGGGCGAGCAGCCCGTGGACACCCTCGGCGGGAGCGTTGCGCGGCTCGCCGGCGTTCACCACCGTCACCCGACGGCGGGCGCGGGCCGACGTCAGCGCGGCGCTCAGGCCGGCCGCCCCGCCACCGACCACCACCACATCCCGCAGTTCCCGATCGTCCGAGTCCATCTGTCGACCTCCGCTCTCCGGGCCACCGGTTCCGGGCCTCGTCCCCCTCGACGATGGTCCCTTCACCCGGATGTCGCAACTAACCTTGCCAGTCTGGCAAACTCGGCGCATGACCGATCCGACCGCCCGCACCCTCGACGCGGTGGGTTCGCGGCTGAGGGCCCTCCGGCAACGCCG
Organism: Dietzia maris; assembly: GCF_014144855.1. Lineage (GTDB taxonomy): Bacteria > Actinomycetota > Actinomycetes > Mycobacteriales > Mycobacteriaceae > Dietzia > Dietzia kunjamensis. The sequence goes on from NZ_JAALDN010000373.1 coordinate 1,413, forward strand.
CGACCTCACCCTGACCGCCCTGGCGGAGTCCACCGGCATCTCCACCAGCACGCTGTCGCGACTCGAGTCCGGGCAGCGCCGACCCACCCTCGAACTGCTGCTGCCGCTGGCGCGGGCACACGGCGTCACCCTGGATCAGCTCGTCGACGCCCCGCCGACCGGTGACCCGCGGGTGACGCTGCAGCCGATCGCCACCGACCACGGCGCGACCGTGATCCCGTTGTCGCGCCGACCGGGTGGGATCCAGGCGTACAAGTTCGTGCTCCCCACGGGGAGTGACGACGACGAGCCCCACCTCCACGTCCACGAGGGCTACGACTGGGTGTTCGTCCTGGACGGCAGGCTCCGACTGGTCCTCGGCGAGCACGATCTCGTCCTCACGCCGGGCGAGGCGGCCGAGTTCGACACCCGCACCCCGCACTGGTTCGGCGCCACGAGCGCCGGCCCGGTGGAGTTCCTCAGCCTGGTGGGCCGGCAGGGCGAGCGGGCGCACATCCGGGCGGCACCGGCCCGGTGATCTTCGCGACACGATGTCAGCATCGTGTCGGGCACGAGGGCGAGGGGCGGTTCCGAGCAGGCGAGTCGGTCGCCCTGCCGGGAGTTGTGATCGTCCTCCCCTACCGCCCCGGGTCGACCGCCCACCCCGTGGTCATCTGACCGGCGAACTCCGGCAGACGCACCAGGATCCGGTTCTGCTCGGCACGGGGACGGAAACCCACGTCGAGATACCGCGGCGCCTCGTCGGGGCGGTCGCGGACGAGCGAGCGGTACGCCGGCACCAGGTCCTGTTCGATGTACTCCCACCGGGGTACGCGGTCGGCCCAGTTGAAGGCCGGGAGCGGCGTGTGGGCGACCACCGGCTGACCGCCCACCTCCGCGCGGACCGAGAGTGGTCGGAACTGCCCCAGCGTGCGGGCGCCCGGGATGTCGGGCGCCCCGCCGACGGTGGTGATGTAGGTGAGAACCCGGCCGACGTCGCCGCGACCGGAGGCGGTGGCATCCCACTGGTCGGCCGGCGATGATCTGGTTCTGCTCCCGGGACGCCATCCGCAGCAGCGCCTCGGACAGGCCGTCGGGGGATCCCTCGTCGAGCATCCGCCAGGATTCCAGCGCGTAGTCGTCGTACGCACCTCCCGCGGCGAGTTCCTCGACCGCGGGCAGGCCCCCCGCGGCGTAGGCCTCGCGCACCGGGATCATGTCCGTGAATATGTGCCGCTGCATGACGAGGAGTCGGTGCAGGTACCAGTCCACGTCGGGTTGCCGCAGTGTGGGGCCGACCGTGGCCAGCAGCCGGACGTCGCGCGGCATCTCCCGGCCCACCAGTACCCGTCGTGGGAGTTGTACAGGCGCAGGTAGTTGACGTACACCTTGTCGACCGTGTCGAGGTTAGCCGCCAACCCCCGGGCGGGTTCCCACTGCTCCAGGTCGATGTCGGCGTTCTCCGCCCCCACCGCCAACCAGTACTGGCGCGCCAGGGTCGAGTACCTCTCCGGAGCGACACGGGCCGCCCTCACGACGTCGAGCGCGGCCCGGAGCTCGGCCACGTCGGTGGTCATCCCGGTGGAGACGCCGCCCGCCATTTCGCCGTCGGCGTTGTCGGCCGGGACATCGAGGTAGACCGAATACGGCGTGGCACCGGCGGTCGTCCGCGAGTGGACGACGGACACCACCGTGAGCATGAGAGCGGCGAGCAGTGCGACGGTGAGGGCTCCGAGTCCGTCTGGTGCTCGACCCATGACGCACCGCCCCCACTCGCCCGACTGTGATCTGGGTCACTTTATGCGGCATCCCTCCGGCCGGCGACCGCACGCGCCGGAGCCCGATGAGGCCATCCGACGTGACACGCGCGACAATGGACCGGATCAGGCTGTCGAGCAGCACCCGCGGAGCCAAGGAGTCCAGTGAGCACCACCGTCGACCGGGCCCCGGCCCGTAGCGCCACCCGAGACCTCGCCCAGATCGCGGTGTTCGCCGCTCTCATCGTGGTGCTGGGCCTGCCCGGCCAGATCAGCATCGGTTCGGCGGGTGTGCCCATCACCCTGCAGACGCTCGGCGTGATGCTCGCCGGCTCACTGCTCGGCTGGCGCAAGGGCGCCCTGTCGGTGCTCGCGGTCATGGTCATCGGTCTCGCGCTGCCCGTCCTCGCGGGCGGCCGCACGACCCTGACCTCGCTGGCCGGCCCCACCGCGGGCTTCCTCATCGGCTGGATCCCGGCGGTGATCGTGATCGGTCTGCTCACCGCGTGGATCATGCCGCGCTACCGGCTCGTCCCGGGACTGCTCATCAACATCCTCGGCGGCATCGTCGTCATCTATGCCGTCGGGGTGGCCGGCATGTTGCTCCGCACCGAACTGACGCTCGGCGGTGCGATCGCCGCCAACACGGTGTTCCTGCCGGGTGACCTCGTCAAGGCGGTCGTCACGGCGATAGTCGCGACGCAGGTCCACAAGGCACGTCCCGGCCTGATCGCGCCGCTGCGCCGGAAGTGACCAGCACGGAGATCCGCTTCGACGGGGTCGGCCACACCTACGGTGACCGGACCGTCCTCGCCGACGTCGACCTGACCCTCACCGAGCGACGCATCGGGATCGTCGGCGTCAACGGCGGCGGCAAGTCGACGCTCGCTCGGATGATCAACGGTCTCGTGGTCCCCACCACCGGGACGGTCACCGTCGACGGCCTCGACACCCGCCGCAAGGGCGCGGCGATCCGCCGCCGTGTGGGCTTCTGCTTCACCGATCCGGACACCCAGATCGTCATGCCGACCGTGGAGGAGGACGTCGACTTCTCCCTGCGCCGGTCGGGTCTGAACCGGGAGGAGCGACGACGACGAGTCGCGCAGGTGCTCGAGACCTACGGCCTGGCCGGCCATGCCGAACATCCGTGCCACCTCCTCTCCGGGGGCCAGAAGCAGTTGCTGGCCCTGGCCGCGGTGTTGGTGATCGAACCCGCCGTGGTGGTCGCCGACGAGCCCACGACCCTGCTGGATCTGCGCAACCGGGCGCTGGTCGCCGAGACGTTCGCCGGGTTGGAGCAGCAGCTCGTGGTGGTGACGCACGACCTGGACCTCGTCGCCGACTTCGACCGCGTGCTGGTCGTCGACGGCGGTCGCGTCGTGATCGACGACGCCCCCCGCCCCGCGCTGGCGGGCTACCGGCGGATCGCGCTGGATTCGGGGCCGGGGGCCTAGGTGTTCGCCACCTATCAACCGGGGAACTCGCTCCTGCACCGACTGCCGGCGGGGTGGAAGATCCTGCTGGTGTGCGTGCTCATCCTCGTCGCCACCCTGGCGATACGCGAGCCCTGGCACGTGCTGCCCGCCCTGGGGGTGACCGCGGTCCTCTACGCGATCGGACGGATCCGTCCGCGAGCGGCGTGGGACCAGGTCCGCCCGGTGCTGCCGATGCTCGTCGCGATCCTGGTACTCCAGTGGATCGTCGCCGACCTCGACACCGCCCTGCGGGTCTGCGGCGCCCTGCTGGTCGCCATCACCGTGGCGGGCCTCGTCGCCCTGACCACGCGGGTCTCGGACATGCTCGACGCCGTCACGCGGGCCGCCCAGCCGCTGCGGCACGTCGGTGTCTCACCGGACCGGATCGCACTGGTGTTGGTACTGACCATCCGCGCCATCCCCCTGCTCGCGCGTCGGCTTCGCCAGGTCACCGAGGCCCGCAAGGCCCGTGGCCTGGGCATGTCGATACGCGCGCTCGTCGTGCCGACCGTGCTCGGCGCCCTCACCACCGCCGACCAGTTGGGCGACGCGTTGGCCGCCCGGGGCGTGGACGACTGATCACCTCCGGCGCCACCTCAGGACGAGTGGTGTCGGTGTCGCGTGCCACCATGAACTCGTGTCCGCACTCGCGCGCTACCTCGCGTTCTCCCGCCTCGGCGCCGAGTCGCCTGCTCTGGCGCTGCTGCGGAGCCAGCTGTGGCCGTTGATCGTCGCGGTACTGAGTGAGGTGTTCGAGGGATCGTCCAGGCGTGTCCCCTCGTCCGAGTTCTACGAGTTCCTGGACCGGACACTGACCGCCGTACGCGATGTCGGCACGGAGGCCCCCGGCACTGCACAGTCCTATGTGCGTACCTGGGTGGACGCCGGATGGATGCTCCGCCGGCCGGGGACTGCCGCGACGGGTGAGACGCTCGAGCCCACCCAGGCCGCGCTGGTGGTGATGGACTTCCTGGACGGCTTGCAGACGCCACGGCGCGGGCTGACCGTGTCCCGGGTGGAGACACTCACCCGGCAGTTGGAGGATCTCGCCCGCGAGACCGATCCTTCGGTCCAGGGCAGATTGGCCGCCCTCCACCGCGAACGGGACCGTATCGATGCCGCCATCGCCCGTGTGGAGGAGGGTGAGGTGGATCTCGCGGGCCCGGAACGGGTCGCGGAGAAGGTGTCGGAGATCCTTCGGGGGGCGGACGACATCCCCGCGGACTTCGCCCGCGTCCGCGCTGAATTCGACTCACTCAACCAGGATCTTCGACGTCGTCTCCTCGACCAGGACGGTGCCCGCGGCGACGTCCTCGACGCAGTCTTCGGCGGGGTCGACCTCATCGGTGACTCTGAGGCCGGCCGTAGCTTCTCGTCCTTCTACTCGGTACTGCTCGATCCCGAGCGCTCCGCCTCCGTCGACACCTGGATCGACGACATTCTGAGCCGCCAGCAGGGCACGGACCTTCCGGCGCCCGCCCGACGCGGCCTCCGCGGACTGTTCGATGAGATGGAGACCGCTGGCGCCGAAGTCAACGGGGTGCTCACCTCTCTGTCACGCAGCCTGCGACACTTCGTCACCACCGACGCCTACGTGGAGCACCGGCGGATGCTGGCCCTCATCCGGTCCGCTCGCGCCTCCGCGGCCGAGGCCAGCACCGCACGGGCCGTACGGCCGAATACTAGGATGTCCGTGCCGCTGCGCCGGATCGGCATGTCGGTCCGCTCGGTCGGGGCGCTTCGCCTGCGGAACCCGGGCGAGGAACGAGTTGCCACGGAGGTCACGCACCACGACGAGGGGTCGGCGGACCTCGGAGCGCTCACCGCTCTCGTACGCGCCTCGGAGATCGACGAGACCGAGCTTCGCGCGCACGTGCGCGACGTGGTGACGAGGCGTGGCCCGTCATCGATTGCCACGATTCTGAGCGAACACCCGGCCACCCAGGGAGTCGCCAGTATCGTCGGGCTGGTGAATCTGGCCATGGCCAGACGGTCCACGGCCCCTCCCGGTGAGGCGGCTGCGACCGAAACCGTCAGGTGGACTAGTGGCTCCGATGCCGTCCGCAGCGCCCGGATCCCCACACTGGTCTTCACGGCCGATCACGTACTGGAGGACGACCTGTGATGACCCCCGACGTGGGCGGCTCCGACGTTCCACCCGACATCGAACAGGTCGAGCAGGGATTGTGGCCCGGCGATACCGGGACGCTGTCCTTCGCCTCCCGACGAGCGCTGGCCAGGCTGCTCACCGGCCCGCTGGTCCACGCCCACCGCCAACCGGAGATCTGGGCGGCAGTGATCTCCGACGAGCCCGCCCTCCGGTCGCGGCTGGCGGACGTGTTCCTCGACCTCGTGCTGGACCACGACGCCGGGATCGCGTTCACCCGGCAGGTCGACACCGGCGGCCGGGTCGAGGTTCCCGCTGTGCTGCGAACGGAGACTCTGTCCCATATGGACACCGTCCTGCTCCTGCACCTGCGGTCCGAATTGTCGGTGGCGCAGCCGGGCGAGCGGGTGATCGTGGATCGAGAGGACGTCGCCGAACAGATCGACGTCTATCGCTCGGTCATCGACTCGGACCGGACCCGGTACACGCGCAAGTTCGACGCCTCCTGGAATCGGCTCAAGTCCTACTCGCTGCTGTCCGACACCGAAACCGAGAACCGCGCGGAGGTCTCCCCCGTGCTCCGTCACCTGTTCGACGCCGACGTGGTCGCAGGGATCCGCGAAGAGTACCGTGCCCTGATCGAGGCGCGCGACGGGTCTGACGACCAGGACGAGACGTTGTTCGACGACGACGAGGGCATCAATGATGACTGAGGCTCTGCAGCTGTCCGGCGCGCCCGAACACCCCGCCCAGATGCGGCTGTCGCGGATCCAGGTGTGCAACTGGGGAACTCTCGACGGCTACCACGACGTGAAGGTGCCCAGGAAAGGATTCCTCGTCACCGGCGGGTCCGGCTCCGGCAAGTCCACCCTCATCGACGCCGTCTCCGCCGTACTCGTGCCGCCGGCGAACCTGCGGTTCAACGCCGCCGCCCAAGAGGAAGCCGGGCGGGGCTCGGGACGGACCCTGGTGTCCTATATCCGCGGTGCCTGGCGGCGGGGTGCCGACGCCGAGTCGGGTGACCTCGCGTCGGTCTACCTGCGGCCCAAGGCCACGTTCTCTGCGATCGCCCTGACCTACTCGGACGGCACGGGGCACAGCGTCACCCTGCTTCTGATGCTCTACCTCCGCTCCGGAGACAACTCCGCGACCGGGGTCAAGCGTCTGCACGGGATCGGCGAACACCCGTCCGACCAGCCGCTCGAGCTCCCGGACCTGTTCGGTTACCTCCGCAGCGGTATCGACAAGCGCGCGCTGAAACGCGAGATGTCGCACGTGCGGTTCCACGACAGCTACTCCGCGTTCGCGTCAGCGTTCCGGCGCCGCCTCGGCATCGCCTCCGAGTCGGCCCAGCTCCTACTGCACCGGACCCTGTCCGCGAAGTCCCTGTCCAGCCTCGACCAACTCTTCCGCGACTTCATGCTGGACGTCCCGGGCACCTTCGCCGTCGCGGACCGCGCGGTGGAGCAGTTCGCGGAGCTTCGCCAGGCGCACCGGTCGGTCGTCGACGTCCGCGACCAGATCGCGCACCTCAGTCCGCTGGCGGATCTCAAGGTGTCGAGAGACCGGTTCCGAGACCGGGCCGCCGAGCTGCACGCCGAGAGCGAGTCCTTCCCCGCGGTCCAGGCAGCCGTCACGACGGAGCTGGTCGAGGAGGAACTCCGCGCAGCCCGTGGGGCACTGGTGGCCGCGGAGGCCACCGTGGCGTCCGCCCGCGACCGTCTCGACGCGGAGCGGCTGATGACCGAGGATCTCCGCGCCCGGCTCAGGGGCAGCGCCGGCGCTGGCCGCGACGAGCTCGCCCGAGAGCTGGGCCACGCCCG
>NZ_JAALDN010000374.1 GCF_014144855.1 Dietzia maris
CCGTCGGCGACGGCGGTCGCCTCGCGCTCGACGAGGGCCCGGAACAGAGCGGCGGCCAGAACGGTGGCGTCGGCGGAGGGACAGGCGTCACCCACCTGCAGCTCCACGGACCGCCGGTCGGCCCCGGGCTGCACGCCGAAGCCGACCATCGACGCATCGACGACCACCCCGCTGGCCACGAGGTCGGCCACCAGCTCGTCGTACTCGGCGGCCGAGCACACGCCCGCCACGGGCGCCGCCGTGGGCCACTGCGAGGCCGCCACCGAGCGGCAACTCGCGTAGCCGGAGTCCGACCCGTCCCTCAGGAACGGCGAACTCGCCGTGAGCGCGAGGAACACCGGCAGGTACGGCGCGATCCGGCAGGACACCGCGACAGCCTCGTCTGCGCCATGGGCCTCGACCCGGATCCGGACGCCACAGTAGATCTGATCCCGGGCCAGGTACTCGTAGTCGGCCAGGAGTCGACGAGTCCTCGGCGTCTCGTCGACGAGGGCGGATCCGGGGGGCACGAGCGGGACGGCCCCGGCGGCGACCACCGCCAGCCCGAGCTCGGCCCCCGCCCCGTTGAGCCCCGCCCGCTCCGCGCGGAGGGCCGACCGCAGCTCCGTCGCGGACCCGGCAGGGGCGGTCGCGGCGCGGATGACGCAGTTGCGCAGTTCCTCTCCCGAGCCACCTCCACCCCGCAGGGCCAGCAACTCCGCCGCCCGGGGCGTCAACTCCCTGCTCGCGGTGTCGAGGACGTGCAGGTCCTCTTCGACGACCATCGACCTCAACACTGCTTCCATAACGGAAATGTAGGGCCGGGGGGCGGAGTTCACATCCGGTCGGGCTGGGGGATGGGTCTCATCGGATCCGGGTTCAGCGCGCCTTCCACACCGGGGCACGCTTCTCCGCGAACGCCCTCGGGCCCTCGGCCGCGTCCTCGGAGGTCATGACGGTGATCATCTCCGTGTCATTGACCTTCCACTGGTCGACCTCCGCCGGACGCCCGCCGTCGGTGATCCCGAGCGCGACCCGCTTGGTCCCCTGGACCGCCAGCGGCGCGTTGGCGGCGATGGTCCCGGCGAGCTCGAGCGCGGTGTCGAGCAGCCGGTCGGCCGGGACGACGTGGTTGATCAGGTGCAGGTCGAGCGCCCGCCCGGCGGTGATCGGCTCGCCGGTGAGCATCATCTCCATGGCCACCCGGTGGGGCAGCTGGGCCGGCAGCCGGAACGCGCCACCGGCGGCGGCGATGAGCCCACGCCGCACCTCCGGCAGACCGAACACCGCGTGGTCGGCGGCCACCACGAGGTCGCAGGCCAGGGCGATCTCGCAGCCCCCACCCAGTGCGGTGCCGTTGACCGCGCCGATCACGGGGACCGAGACGTACTGCTGCATCATCCCCGCGAATCCCCACTGCCGGTTCTCGGCCGGGAAGATGTCCTCACCCCGGGAGATGGCCTTGAGGTCGGCGCCCGCACAGAACGACCGCTCTCCCGCGCCGGTGATCACCACGACCCGGATCTCGGGATCGGTGTCCGCCTCGTGCAGCGCGTTGCCCAGCAGCGTGCTGACCTCGCCGTTGACGGCGTTGCGGGCCTCCGGGCGGTCGAGGGTGACGAGTAGGACGTGGTCCCGGCGCTCGGTACGGACGGCGGGACGGTTCTCGGTTGACGTCATGGGCCCAGTCTCGCCCGGCTGTGGCCGCCCCGCAGCCCCTCCGCGCTATTCGGCCCTCTCCGCAGGAAAGTTCGTGCGGATGTCCGCGCATCGCACGCTCGAGTGGCACGGCCGACGTCGCTGCGCGTAAACGCATCCTTCCCCTCGGCCGGTCCCGGTGCGGGGCAGGTCCAGGCGCCCCGCCGGTCGGACACCGTGCCCCGCCGGTCGGGCTCCATGTCGCGGGTCGGGGGCGCCACTCGCGGGTCGCCGACGGTCGCCGCGGGGCCACCGCCGAACTGTCGCCGATTCCGACCCGCGCTGCAGCGCCCCGAGGAGACGGGCCGGTCGAGGGTTGTCATAACCGAAACGAAGGCGAGCGAGAGATGTTTCACGTGAACCCTTCTCGGCGGTGGGTGGATGCCCCGCCCCCGGCGAGGTAGTGTGAGCCACTACAGATATATTTTATTTAGATCATCGGTCTCGGCGCTCCGGGTGGGTGCCCTTCTCTCGTGGAATGAGGTGGCGGACGTGGCCCCCACACGACTCGGCCAGCGCCCGCAGCTCTCCGAGGAGGTCGCCGACCACGTGCGGACTCGGATCATGAGCGGCGATGTCCGCCCGGGGTCCTTCATCCGGCTCGACGAGACCGCCTCCGCACTCGGGGTGAGCGTGACCCCGGTCCGGGAGGCACTACTCACCCTGCGCGGCGAGGGCCTCGTCGATCTGGTGCCGCGGCGCGGCTACCTGGTCTCGCCGATGAGCCGCCAGGACATCGAGGACATCTTCTGGCTCCAAGCGGAACTTTCCAAGCGCATCGTCGACCGGGCCATCACCCGCTACGACGCGGAAACTCTCGAGTTCCACGGTCGTCTGATCGACGAATTCGAGAAGGCATCCGCGTCAGATGACACCGACGGCGTGGTGCACGCCCAGTACGCGATCCACCGGTGCCTCAACCGGGCTTCCCGCTCGGACAAGCTGTCCCGGTTCCTGTCCAACGCCGCCCGCTACATGCCCTACCGGCTGTACGCGGACGACCCCGAGTGGCGTGCGGGCGCACTGACGGACAACCGCCGCATGCTCGAGGCGCTGCGTGACGGCGACGTCGAGACGGCCCACGAAGTGGTGGACGCCGAGTTCACCGGTGGCGCGAGTCTGCTCATCGCCCATCTCGAGCGAGCGGGCGTGTGGGACGACGAGCGCGCACCGGAACTCGACCCCGAGCACTGAGTCCCACTTCAGTGATCGGTCCGTCCGCACTCTCCACCTCAGATCGGTGAACAGGATGCGGTAGGTGGCCGTCCGAACCGTCCGGGGGAGTTCGTCGGGCCGCGTGCGAACTCCACGGGATTCCGAGTTCATCCCGGAACGGTCGCTGCAGGAAGCCGGTGGTCGCGCACCTGTGGATCCGGCCCGACGATAGAGCTGGTGAGCACTTCCCTGCTCTCCCGGAGTGGTCGGACGGGAGCCGGGACACCAGCTCAGACGCCCACGGTGCCGTGCTCGGAACGCAGTGTGCCCTTGACGACCTTGCCGCTGGCGTTGCGGGGGAGTTCGTCGACGTGGACCAGATGCTTGGGGAGCTTGAAGCCGGCGAGCTTGTCCCGCAGCCACTCGCTGATCTCCTCGAGGGTGAGATCGGCAACGCCGTCCTCCACGTTCTGGGCGACCACTGCGACGGGGACCTCGCCCCACCTGTCGTCCTTGCGGCCGATCACCGCGACCTCGCGGATCCTCGGGTGCCCGGCGATGATGTTCTCCACCTCGGCGCAGTAGATGTTCTCGCCGCCGGAGATGATCATGTCCTTCTTGCGGTCCACCACGTAGACGAAGCCCTCGTCGTCCATGCGGACCAGGTCGCCGGAATGGAACCACCCGCCCTCGAAGGCCTCCGCCGTCTCCTTGGGCTTGTTCCAGTAACCGGACATCGTGGTGGGACCACGGTAGACGATCTCGCCGACCTCACCCGGGCCGACGGGCTCGCCGAAGCCGTCGACGACGCGCGCCTGGAGGGTGGGGATGACCTTGCCGACGGAACCGATCTTGCGGATCGCGTCATCGCCGTCGAGGGCACAGGTGATGGGGCTCATCTCGGTCTGGCCGAACACCGCGCAGTTCAGGGCGTCCGGGAAGGTCTCGGCCATGGCGCGCAGGATCGTGTCGGTGGACGGGGCCGCGCCCCAGGAGATGTTGCGCAGCACCAGGCTGCGCGGGCGGGCCTGCTGCTCGGCACAGACGGCCTGCCACTGCACGGGGACGAGGAAGATGCTGGTGATGTGCTCGGCCTCGAGGGTGTCTAGGACCGCTGCGGGGTCGAAGGCCTGCAGCGGGTGGACCACCGTGACGCCGCCGAGTTGGAGGCTCGGCGCGATCGAGCCGAGCGCCGCGATGTGGAACATCGGGGCGGCGCACAGTGCGCGCCCGTCCTCGTCGAACAGTCGGAAGACCCGGATGCAGGTCAGGGACTGCGCAGTGAGGTTTTCGTAGGAGAGCATGGCGCCCTTGGGCCGCCCCGTGGTGCCCGAGGTATACGTAATGAGCGCGGTGGAGTCCTCGGGCACGTCGACGGGCTCATGCGGCTGGCCCTGCTCCGCTATCGCGTCCGCGTATGTGATCTGGTCGGGCGCCCCCGGTTCACCGCCGATGACGATGTGGTGGCCCGGCTCCTCGCCCTGGGCGCGGATCGCGCCGACGAGCGGCGCGAGCATCGCGTCGGTGACGACGACCTTCGGCGTGCAGTCGCTGACCAGGTAGGCGAGCTCACCGGGGGTGAGCCGGAAGTTCACCGGTACCGCGATGGCGCCCAGCTCGTTGATGCCCAGCACGGCCTCGACGAACTCCGGGTTGTTGAGCGTGATGAGCATGACCCGGTCGCCCCTGCCCACACCGCGGCGGGCCAACGCGTCGGCGAAGCGGTTGCTGCGATCGTGCAGCTGGGACCACGTGGTGGTCTGACCGAGGTAGCGCAGTGCCTCCGCGTCGGGCTGCATCTCGGCGTGGGTGGCGACCCACGTGTTCCAGTTGTTGCGACGTGCCGCGTGGAGTTCGGCGATGGGATCCGTGGCGGTGGTCATGATCTCGGCCTTTCGTCGGGCGGTGGGTGACGGGAGGGGCAGGTGACAGGAGGGACGGTTCAGGAGAAGTTCGGGCGCCGTTTCTCGAGGATCGAGGACACGCCCTCGGCGAAGTCGGGGGAGATCAGCAGCTCGCACTGGCCCTCGTGTTCCCTGGCCAGGGCCGCGTCCAGCTCGGCGAGCGTGGCCCCGGTGACGGCCCTCTTGGTCAGTTCCAGGGCGCGGCGCGGACCCCGGGCCAGTCGGCGGGCGAGCTTCGCGGCGGCGGGCTCGAGGTCCGCGGTCGGGTGGACCTCCATGGCCAGTCCGACGTCGTGGGCCTCCGCGGCGGAGACG
>NZ_JAALDN010000375.1 GCF_014144855.1 Dietzia maris
GCACGGTCGCCGACACGGCCGCGTTCATGGACACCCTCCTGCGTCCGGACCCCCGCGACTGGTCGGCGGTGCCGGCGCGCGCGACGACCCCCGGTCCGGGCGGGTACCTCGCCGCGGCCGTCGACGGCTCACGCGGGGACCGCCCACTCGAGGGACTGCGCGTCGCGTACAGCCCCGACCTCGGTTTCGGCACCACCGACCCGGAGGTCGAGCGGGAGGTCGGACGCGCGGTCGCCGTGCTGGAATCGCTGGGAGCGCGGGTCGAGACGGTCGACCCCGGGATCACCGATCCGGTCGACGCGTTCCACGTCCTGTGGTTCGCCGGTCTCGCCGCGGTCCTCGCGCCCCACGGGCCGGGCGCCGTCGACCACGTCGACCCGTCGATGCGCGAGGCGCTGGGCCGGTACCACGACTACTCCGCCGCCGACTATCTCGACGCCGTGGCGGTGCGGATGGCCCTGGGCGCGCGGATGGCCGACTTCCACCGTGCCCACGACATCCTCATCACGCCCACCACGCCGATCGCCGCCTTCGCCGCGGGATCGGACGTGCCGTCGGGCTGGCACAGTCCCGACTGGACGTCGTGGACGCCGTACACCTATCCGTTCAACATGACCCAGCAGCCGGCGCTGAGCGTCCCCTGCGGGACGACCGACGCGGGCCTCCCGGTGGGGCTGCAGGTGGTGGGTGCGCGGTTCGAGGACCGACTGGTGGTCCGGGTCGGTGCCGCACTCGAAGCCGCGCTCGGTCAGGTCGTGCCCACCCCGCGGGTCCACGCGGCGGAGCGGCCGGGGGACGGTCGGCCGTGATCGACTCGACCGCGGGACTGGAACCCGTCGTCCAGGAGTCGACGCCGTCCCTCATCGCGCGCGCTCTGCGGAGGGGCATCGCGGACGGCTCGCTGGCCCCCGGGACACAACTGGGCGAGGCCGCTCTCGCACGCTCGCTCGGCGTGAGTCGCGGCCCGCTGCGCGAGGCGATGCAGCGGCTCACCCAGGAGGGGTTGCTCGTCTCGCACCGCAATCGCGGACTGTTCGTCGCCGACCTGACGCCCGACGCCGTCGAGGACATGTACCTGCTGCGGACGACCATCGAGACCGGTGCTCTGGAGCGGGTGCTCGATCTGGGTCTGGGGGAGGCCACTGCCGACGCCCTCGACGCGGCCGTCGACGCCATGGCGGCGCTGGCCGACGAACCCCGGTCTGCGGCCATGGTGGCGGCGGATCTGGACTTCCACCACGCGCTGGTGGAGGCCGCGCGGAGCCCGCGGTTGTCGCGGGTGCACGAGACCGTGGTGGTGGAGACGAGTATGTGCCTCCACGCGATGCGCAGCACCTATACCGACGCCGCGTCCAGGCTCACGGAGCACCGCGCGATCGCGGACGCGGTGCGCTCGGGCGACCGACTCCGGGCCCGGACGTTGCTCGTCGACCACATGCGGGACGGGCTGGCCAGGGTCAGCGAGGGCGCGTAGCTCGGGGGACGGCGGTCAGGGCACGGAGCTCAGTGGCTCGACCCGAGGCCGTTCCGCAGTGCCCACGCCACGGCCTGCGGCCGGGTCGTCACCCCGATCTTGCGGTAGGCGTCCCGGATGTAGGACTTCACGGTGTTGATCGACAGGTAGCAGGCCGCGGTGATCTCCTCGTTCGACCGGCCCTGGGTGATGAGCGCCAACATCTCCGCCTCCCGGGGGGTCAGGCCCACACCGCCAGTGGGCCACGGCGCGGCCGGCCCGGAGTCCTCCCGGTCGATCACCGTGACGCGCTCACCGGCAGCGATGCGTTCGATACCGCTGACCAGCTCGTCCCCGATCAGGGACTTGGCGAGAAAACCCCGGGCCCCGGCCGCCAGCGCCTCGTCGACGGCCTTCGGATCGGTGATGAACGAGTAGACCGCCACCGCGCCGATCTGCGGGTCACGGGCGAGTTCGGCGCACCGCTGCTGCCACCCGGGGCCGGAGCCGAAGGTGTCGAACAGGGCGACGTCGACCGGCGTGGCGACGTCGGTCGCGTGATGGGTCGGCACCACGTGCACCCGGTCGGCGTACGGACCCAGCAGGGCCTCCACGCCGGCGACGACCAGCGAGTAGTCGTTGACCACCGAGACCCGGACCTTCATGAAGGGACATTAGCAGTTGTGACCCATCCCACCCCTGGGGGTGTGCCGAATCCCCCGGGGACATCGGAAGCTGGACCGGACGGCGAGGGGAACCATGATGCAGACAGCGATGACCAGACTCGACGATCGGTGGGCGTGGGCCGACTCCGGGATGTGCCGCGAGATCCCGGACCTCTTCTACAACTCGGAGGACGAGGCCAAGTCGACGCGGCGCCGCAAGGAGGCCGCCGCCAAGAAGCTCTGCGGGCAGTGTCCGGTCATCGACGCGTGCCGCCAGCACGCGATGGCCCAGCGTGAGCTGTACGGCGTCTGGGGCGGGATGACCGAGGCCGAGCGTCACCGCCGAGCCGGCCGCGTGCGCACCGGCTAGGGGAGCCAGCGGGTCGGCTCGGTTCGGGTCGGCTCAGCGCACGGGGATCGCGACCAACTTGGTCTCGACGAACTCTTCGATCCCGCTGAGCCCGCCCTCGCGCCCCAGCCCGGACTGCTTGATGCCGCCGAACGGGGCGGCCGGGTTGGACACCACGCCGACGTTGATGCCGACCATGCCGGCCTGGAGCCGCTCGGACATGGTCATGGCGCGGTCGAGGTTCTCGGTCATCACGTACGAGACCAGGCCGAACTCGGTGTCGTTGGCCAGTGTCACGGCCTCGTCGTCGGTGTCGAACGGTACGAGGGCGGCGACGGGGCCGAAGATCTCGGTCGACATCAGCTCGGCGTCCGGGGTGACACCGGTGAGCACGGTGGGCGGGTAGAAGTAGCCGGGGCCCTCCAGGCGCGAACCGCCGGTCAGCACCTCGGCCCCGCGCTCGACGGCGTCGTCGACCAGGTCCACGACCTTGGTGACGGCCTTCTCCTCGACCAGCGGGCCCACGTCGGTGCCCTCGGTGGTGCCGTCACCCACGGTCAGGGCGGACATCTTCTCGGTCAGGCGCCGACCGAACTCGTCGAGGACCGAGCGGTGCACGAGGATCCGGTTGGCCGACGTGCAGGCCTCGCCCATGTTGCGCATCTTGGCGGCCATCGCGGCGGCCACGGCGGTGTCCATGTCCGCGTCCTCGCAGACCACGAACGGCGCGTTGCCGCCGAGCTCCATGGAGGTGCGCAGCACCCCGCGCGCGCACTGCTCGAGGAGCGTGCGGCCGACGGGCGTGGATCCGGTGAAGGACAGCTTGCGGGCGATGCCGGAGTCGATCCACGGCTCCACCACGCCGCCGGCGTCGGTCGTGCACACCACGTTGAGGACGCCGTCGGGCAGCCCCGCCTCGCGCAGGAGGTCCACCACGTACAGCGAGGTCAGTGGCGTGAGGTTGGCGGGCTTGAAGACCATGGTGCAGCCGGCGGCGATGGCGGGTCCGATCTTGCGGGTGGCCATGGCCAGGGGGAAGTTCCACGGGGTGATGAGGATGCACGGTCCCACGGGCTCGTGGGTGACCATGAGCCGGGTCTTGCCGTCGGGGGAACGGCGGGCGTCGCCGCGGATGCGGCAGGCTTCTTCGGAGAACCAGCGGAAGAACTCGGCGCCGTAGGTCACCTCGCCCTTCGCCTCGGCCAGTGGCTTGCCCATCTCTGTGGTCATGAGCAGCGCCAGCTCGTCGGCGCGCTCGACGATTAGCTCATAGGCCCGGCGCAGGATCTCGGCCCGCTCGCGGGCGGGGACCGCCGCCCACGACGGCTGGGCGCGACCGGCGGCCTCGATCGCGGCGGCGGCATCACTGGCCCCGCCGTCGGCGATGGTCGCGATCGCCTCACCGGTCGCGGGGTTGACCACGTCGAACGTCGCGCTGGAGGCGGCGTCGCGCCA
>NZ_JAALDN010000376.1 GCF_014144855.1 Dietzia maris
GATGGCCCGCGCGGCGATGACCATGGACCCGCAGCTGGCCGCGCTGATGCGCGAAGTCCACGCTCGCTGGGGCCAGCCCGGCCGCCTGTGGCCTGACCCCGACGCCAAGGACACCCGCACCGACGGTCAACGCATGCACGACGCGCTCGTCCACGCCCTGACCCTGGCCCTGTCCGCGGACGCCGCCAAGACCGGCGCACCGGCGGCGATCGTGGTCCGCGTGGACCTCGGCCAGCTCGCCACACTCGCCGGCTGCGGCGAGACCGACGGCGGGATCCGCGTACCCGTGCCGCAGGCACTGGCCATGGCCCGCGGCAACCACTGGTTCCTGGCCCTGTGCGACAAGGAAATCGACCTGCGCCTGTTCCGCAGTCGCCGCACCGCCTCCCGCTACCAACGCCTCGCACTGTTCGCCGCGTACGGAGGCTGCACCCACCCCGACTGCGACCAGGACGCCCGACACTGCGAAGCCCACCACGCGGGCAGACCCTGGGCCGCCGGTGGCCTCACCAACATCGACGAACTCGCCCTGGCCAGCGGCGACTGCCACGCGATGATCCACGACACCGGCTGGTCCACCATCCCCGACCCGCGCGCGCCCCAGGGCGTCAGGTGGATCCCACCCGCCGGAACCCCCCGCGCGGCCGACCCGCCACGGCCCAAACCCGGACCACCACCACCGTCACCACTCGAAGCGCCGATACTTCCGTTCGCGCTCCTCCACGACCTCGACGCCGCAATCACGCGACGCCACGACGCAGTCCGGGAGGCGGCGTGATGACGCCCGGCGTGGGTGGGTCAGATGGGAAGAGTGGTGTCCGAGATGGCGAAGTCGCGCAGCCAGTCGATGAACAGCGCCCACCCGCCGGAGAGCAGCAGCAGACCCACGATGATGAGCATGACGCCGCCGAACACCTGAATGGTCCGAGTGTGCTTCTGCAGCCAGCCGACAGTCCGCATCGCCCAGGTGGAGCCGAACGCCACGATGATGAACGGAAGGCCCAGGCCGATGCAGTAGGCGACGATCAGCAGCACCCCGCGCGCCGCGTCGACCCCGGTGCCCGCGGCGACCGAGAGCGCGGCAGCCAGGGTCGGACCCAGACACGGGGTCCAACCCAGGGCGAACACGGCGCCGAGCACCGGGGCGCCGATCCAGGTGGACAGCGACTTGGGCTGCATGCGGGTGTCCCGCTGCAGAGTGGGGACGAGGCCGATGAAGACGAGCCCCATGAGGATCGTCACCACGCCCCCGAGACGCTGCAGCAGCTCCTGCTGGGGTGCCAGGTACTGCACGGTGCCCAGCACCATGGCGCTGAGCATCACGAAGACCACGGTGAATCCGCCAACGAACAACAGCGACGCGCCCACCACACGGGCGCGCGAGGACCGTCGGGTGCGGCGCTCCTCCATCGTGAGCGTGGCGGTGGCGGCGCGTTGGCGTTCGGCGGCGGCAGCAGTAGCCGGCGGACGCTCGGCGCCCACGACGCTGGCGAGGTACGCCAGATAACCGGGCACCAGCGGGATCACGCACGGCGAGGCGAACGACACGAGTCCTGCCAGGATGCACGCGCCCAATGCGAGCAGGATCGGGCCGCTGGCCACGGTCTGCTGGAACGTCTCCCCCACGCTCTGCGCGAGCAGGATCGTCTCCGGGTTCACGTCTGGTCGACCTCCTCGGCGAGGAGCTCGCTGACTGTCTCGCGCAGCTCGTCGTCGGTGATCTCGGCCAGGTACACGGCGGCCACCCGGTGCTGCTTGTCGAGGATGATCGTCGCCGGCACCACGGACGTCGGGAAGCCACGCAGCGCGGCGACCGCAGCATTACTGGGATCCCAGATCGAGGGGAACGTGATGCCGTTGTCCTTGACGAAGTCCACCGGCTTCTGCCGGTTGGGGTCGCGCAGGTTGATGCCGAACACGGTGGCACCCTGGGGCTCGAATTCCTCCTGCAGGCGCTGCAGGTCGTCGGACTCGGCCCGGCACGGTCCGCACCACTGGCCCCACAGGTTGAGGATCACCACCTCACCGGCGAAGTCCTCCTGCACGGTGAGGGTGCGGTCCGGGTCGAGCAGGTCGGGACCGGTGAGCGTGGCGACGGGCTTGCGCTCGGCCGGGGGGTCGTAGTGGATCTCGATCTGCCCGTCGGGACTGACGAACTCGAACGTCTCCGGGCCCACCACCACGGCGTCGTCACCGGTCGCACAGCCGCCGACGAGAGCGCCGGTCAACAGCAACGCGCCAAGGGCGGCCTTGGTCTTGCGCATGGTTCAGGCTCCAGTCTGCGACGGGTCGGACGCCCCCGCCGGTTCCGAATAGACGATGTCGCGCAGCGTCGTACCTTCGAACACCAGCGAGGTGATCGAGGCCAGCGAGCACTGCCGCTTGCGCGGGTCGTGCCACAGGCGCCGCCCCTCGAGGAAGCGGCGTGTGGTGTAGACCGGCAGCTGGTGGCTCACCAGCACGGCCTCGTGCCCGCGGGCGGTGTCGAGGGTGGAGTACACGGCGCCGATCATGCGGTGCGCGATCTGCAGGTAGGGCTCACCCCACGACGGCCGCATCGGGTTGAGCAGGATCGGCCAGTACTGAGGGTCGCGCAGGGCGCCGCCGGGGCCGCCGACCTTGCGCCCCTCGAAGCGGTTGTCGGCTTCGATGATGTCGGCGTCGATCCCCACCGGAAGACCCAGGGCCTCGGCGAGGGGGGCCGCGGTCTCCTGGGCACGCTGCAGCGGCGAGGCGACGATCGACACGATGTCGTGCCCCTGCCCCAGCACCCGGCCGACGGTCTCGGCCTGGCTCCGCCCCAGCTCGGACAGTCGGAACTCGGGCAGCCGCCCGTAGAGGATGCCCTCGGGATTGTGGACCTCACCGTGACGCACCAGGTGCACGATCGTCTGCGTCTCGCCGGCGCGGGCCGAGGTGTCGCGGGGGGTCGACGACGACGAGACCGGCTGCCCCGGAGCGGCGATCGTCCCCGGCTCGGCCCCGTAGGCCGCGGACCCCTCCGGCTGCGACTCGAGGGGAGGCTCAGCCGGGGCCGCGGTGGCCCC
>NZ_JAALDN010000377.1 GCF_014144855.1 Dietzia maris
AGGGCGCGGTCCTGCTGGCCCACGCACCGGCCCCGGTCGCGGAGGCGTTCTGCCTGGCCCGGCTCGGCGACGACCGCTCGGCCGAGTACGGCGCTCTGCCCGACGGCGTGGACATCGACGCACTGGTCGCCCGAGCCTGAGTCGGGGGGGCGGCCGGCCGGCGGTGTCACGGCCGGCGGGACTGCCGGCTGGCCGGGCCGGGTGAAAGAAACGACACCGCCGGTTTCGGTAATCGCGTGACAACTAGTGACGGCTGTCACACACAGGGGTCACCCGACAACGAGGTGCCTGATGTCCATCCCTGGTGATCCGCGGGAGAGGGTCTACCGACCCGGCCCGGCCCCACTGCGCTCCAAGCTGCCGATCCTCGGCGGCACGCTCGAATACGTCCACAGCCCGCTGGCGACCATGGCCCGCCGCTATCGCGATCACGGCCCCGTCTCCGACCTGAACTTCCTCGGCGCCACGTGGACCGCCCTGATCGGCCCCGACGCCTGCCAGGCCGCCCTGCAGAACGCGGACAAGGCGTTCGCCAGCGGCCCCGGTTGGGGATACCTGGTGGGGCCGTTCTTCAACCGCGGGCTGATGCTGCTCGACTTCGAGGAGCACCACCACTACCGGCACATCATGCAGGAGGCGTTCACCCGTCCCCGGCTCGAGGGCTACACCCGCAGGCTCGCCCCGCTGGTCGACGAGGGCATCGGCGCCTGGGCCCCGGACCGGGCGTTCCAGATCTATCCCGCGCTCAAGACGCACACCCTCGACCTGGCGACCGAGGTGTTCATGGGTGGCGCCGAATACGCCGCGCCCGGGGAGCTCGACAAGGTCAACACAGCGTTCGTCGACTGC
Source organism: Dietzia maris (assembly GCF_014144855.1). Classification (GTDB taxonomy): domain Bacteria; phylum Actinomycetota; class Actinomycetes; order Mycobacteriales; family Mycobacteriaceae; genus Dietzia; species Dietzia kunjamensis. The sequence goes on from NZ_JAALDN010000377.1 coordinate 850, forward strand.
GTCCAGGCCGCGAACGGCTATGTCCGTTCCACCGCGGTGCCGTTCACCAAGTGGGGCCGAGCGGCGCGGGGGCGCCGGCTGCTCGAGGAGTTCCTGCGCCGCCACCTGCCGGCCCGGCGCGCCATCCCGGGAGAGGACCTGTTCTCCGCCCTGTGCCAGGTGGCGGACGCCTCCGGCGGGATCGACGACGACGACATCATCAACCAGATGATCTTCCTGCTCATGGCCGCGCACGACACCACCACGAGCACGGTGACGTCGATGGTCTACGAGCTCGGCCGCGACGTCCAGTGGCAGGAGCGGCTCCGCCGCCAGTGCCAGGACCTGGGTCCGAACCCCACCATGGCCGAGCTGGAGGAGCTGCCCGATCTGGCGTTGGTGATGAAGGAGTCGCTACGCCTGCACCCGCCGGTGCCGGTGATGGCGCGCAAGGCGGTCAAGGACACCGAGATCCTGGGCGTGGAGATCCCGGTCGGACGACTCACCTCGATCATGCCGCTGTACTCGCACCACATGCCCGAGTACTGGACGGACCCGGAGATCTTCGACCCCGAACGCTTCTCCGACGAGCGGCGGGAGGACAAGTCGCACCGCTTCGCGTGGGAGCCGTTCGGCGGCGGGGTGCACAAGTGCCTCGGCATGATCTTCGCCAACCTCGAGTCCAAGCTGGTGCTCAGCGCGCTGCTACGCCACTTCGAGTGGTCGGTCCCGCTGGCCTACGTGCCGCCCATGAAGAACGACTCGCTGCCCTACCCCGCGGACGGACTGCCCGTCTCGCTCCGGCCGCTGGCACGCGTCGCCGCGAACTGACCCGCCGCCCGCCCCGCCTCCGCCGTCCAGAGGATTTCGCCTGTATCGCCCGAGTGGGTCTGAGCGAAATCCTCTGCTCGGCGATGATGCCGCGGCGGCGGGGGGCGGGACGGCCAGCGTGTCGGCCGGCGGGACGGCCAGCGTGGCGGCGGGCA
>NZ_JAALDN010000378.1 GCF_014144855.1 Dietzia maris
AGTACGCACACACATTCGAGTACGCAAGGGTTGAATCAGGACATTTCGCCACCCGAGGCCCAGCCCTCTTGACTGGCGCAGAAGCCCTCAACCAGCAGGGTGGACTCGTCGCAACAGGCCCCCTCCACGCCGAAAGATCCCCCCGAAGCATCGACCACAACAGGCTTTCGACCCGGGACGATGCCAGCGAGACGATCTTTCGTTGCCGCCGCCCCTGGCGCCGCTCGCGGGAGGCTGCTAGAGGTGGAGGCACACGCCCCTGCGCCAGGAGGAGGACGAGATGATCGCCGAGGACCGTATCGACCCGGACGAGTACACCCCGGGCCCGGATTCAGTCACCGCACCCGAGGAGTACGAGCCCGAGGTGACCGTCGAGGACCCCTTCCGCGAGGCAAATCCGGCCGACGTTGCCGAGCAGGCCATCGAGCTCCCCGCCGACGACGGCGACGGCGAAGCGGTGGGTGACGACGACGAGGTCGCCTGACCCTGCGCTCCGCGCCTGAGCCGGGCGCGGAGCGTGTCGAACCGGCAAGGGGTGCAGCCAAGGTGACGAATCCGCCGTTGCGCCGCCCTGCCGGTGCCGCTAACCTTGCAGCACCAGAAGGGGAGTATCCCTCACACGCGTCGTCGTCACTCCGGCCCTCGGGCCCGGCGGCGCGGGCCGACCAGGCCGGGAGAGACCTTCGATCACCTACTGATCGAAAGGTCCCCGATAATGCACACCCCTCTCTGGCTCTGGCTCGCGGTCATCGCCTTCATCGTCGTGATGCTGGCCATCGACCTCGTCGCCCACCGCAAAGCACATGTCATCGGCGTCAGGGAAGCCGCGGTGTGGTCTGCCGTCTGGATCGCCCTCGGCGTCGGCTTCGGCGCGATCGTCTGGGCGGTCTGGGGCGCGGACTTAGGCCAGCAGTACTTCGCCGGGTATCTCATTGAGAAGTCCCTGGCAGTGGACAATGTCTTCGTCTGGGCGATCATCTTCGCCCACTTCGCGGTGCCCGCCCAGTTCCAGCACCGGGTCCTGTTCCTCGGCGTCATGGGCGCGCTGGTATTCCGCGGCATCTTCATCGCCGGCGGCGCGCTGCTCATCCAGAACTTCTCCTGGATCCTGTACATCTTCGCCGCATTCCTGCTGTACACGGGCTTTCGCATGATCCGCCAGCGCGACGAGCACCTCAACCCGGACCAGTCCCGCATTCTCGCGGCCTTCCGCCGGCTGGTGCCCATGACGGACACGTTCCACGGTCAGCGGCTGCTGGTCCGTAAGGGCGGGCTGATCATGGCCACTCCCCTGTTGGCTGTGCTGGTGCTGGTCGAGACGACCGATGTGGTCTTCGCCGTCGACTCCATTCCCGCCATCTTCGCGGTCACCGACGAGGTGTTCCTGGTCTTCACGGCCAACGCGTTCGCGATCCTGGGCCTGCGCGCGATGTACTTCCTGCTGGCGGATCTGGTCCACCGGTTCGTCTACCTCAAGATCGGGCTGGCACTGGTGCTGATGTGGGTCGGCGCGAAGATGCTGCTCAAGATCGACGTCTTCTACATTCCGACCCCCATCTCGCTGGCCGTGATCGCGACCATCCTCACCGTGTCGGTCGTGGCGAGCCTGCGGGCCACGCGTGGTCACGAGCGCCAGAGCCCGCCGACACCGGCCGAGCCTCCGTTCCGCATCGCCACCGCCGAGGAGGACGCGCAGCTCGAGCCGCTGTTCCGTCGCGGGCGGACGCGCGGCGTGTCAGAGGACTCCCCCGCCGCGACACCACGCTGACCGTTGCCGAAGAGCGTCCCGCGCACACCCCGCGACAAGCGGGTGCGCGGGACCCTCTCGAGCCCCAGCCCGGGTACGCGTGACGCCTTATAACTTCCGGTTTTCGGGAGTAGGGTCGGCAACAACGCCGGTGATCCTCGTCACTAGCACGGGCCGCACCGGCACCTCTACGAAAGGGCCGGTCATGAGTGTCAACAGTTTCGGTTCGAGGGATTCGCTGGCAGTCGGGGGCGTAGACTACGAGGTCTACCGACTCGATCAGGTCTCCACCGCGGTCCCGCTCCCCTACAGCCTCAAGGTCCTGCTGGAGAATCTTCTGCGCAACGAGGACGGCCGAGTGGTGACGGCCGAGCAGGTCGAGGCACTGCGGGAGTGGACTCCCCAGTCCCCGCCGGAGCGGGAGATCCAGTACACGCCCGCCCGGGTGCTGATGCAGGACTTCACCGGGGTGCCGTGCGTGGTGGATCTGGTCGCGATGCGCGATGCCATCACCGACCTCGGCGGCGACCCCAAGAAGATCAATCCGCTCATCCCCGGCGAGCTCGTGATCGACCACTCGATCATCGCGGACGTATTCGGCCGCCCGGATGCGTTCGAGGTCAATGCCGAGCTGGAGTTCGGCCGCAACCAGGAGCGCTACCAGCTGCTCCGGTGGGCGCAGGAGTCGTTCGCCGACTTCGTGGTGGTCCCGCCGAACACCGGCATCTGCCACCAGGTCAACCTCGAATACCTGTCCCGGGTCGTCTTCACGCGCGAGGGGACCGACGGTATGACCCAGGCCTACCCGGACACGCTCGTCGGTACCGACTCCCACACGCCGATGGTCAACGGTCTCGGCGTGCTGGGCTGGGGCGTCGGCGGCATCGAGGCGGAGGCCGCGTTGCTCGGCCAGCCGATGAGCATGCTGATCCCGCAGGTCATCGGGCTCAAGCTGACCGGCGAGTTGCGGGAGGGCACCACGGCCACCGATCTCGTCCTCACCGTCGCGGAGCTGCTGCGCCAGACCGGCGTGGTGGGCAAGTTCGTGGAGTTCTTCGGCCCGGGCGTCGCGGCGGTCCCGCTGGCCAACCGGGCGACACTGGGCAACATGAGCCCCGAGTTCGGCTCGACGTGCGCCATCTTCCCGGTAGACGACGAGACGCTGGACTACCTGCGGCTGACGGGTCGGTCGGAACAGCAGATCGAGCTGGTCGAGGTCTACGCCAAGGAGCAGGGCCTGTGGCACGACCCGGACAACCCGGCCGAGTACAGCGAGGTCATCGAGCTGGACCTGGGGACGGTGGTCCCGTCGATCGCCGGGCCCAAGCGGCCGCAGGACCGCATCGCGCTGGGCGATGCGCCGGCCGTGGTGCTCGGCAATCTCGATGAGGAGAAGAACCGGTCGGAGAAGGACGACGGGAGTCTGGATGACGCCTCGGCGGACTCCTTCCCCGCCAGCGACCCGGTCTCCCCCGGTTCCACTACGGCGAAGAACGAGCCTCCCCGCCACTACTCCGAGGAGCAGCTGACCGCCAACGCCGAGCTCGGGTGGCCGAGCGATCCGGCGGAGATCATGATCGACGGCGACGAGTCGCCGGTGATCTTCGACCACGCGGACGTGGTCATCGCGGCGATCACCTCGTGCACCAACACGTCCAACCCCTCGGTGATGATCGGAGCGGCGCTGCTGGCCAAGAAGGCCGTGGAGCGTGGTCTGAAGCCCAAGCCGTGGGTCAAGACGACGTTGGCCCCCGGGTCTCGGGTCGTCACCGACTACTACGACCGGTCCGGCCTCACCCCGTACCTGGTGGAGCTCGGGTTCGATCTGGTCGGCTACGGCTGCACGACGTGTATCGGCAACTCCGGGCCGCTGACCCCGGCGGTGAGCAAGGCGGTCAATGACAAGGACCTCAACGTCGCCGCGGTCCTGTCGGGCAACCGCAACTTCGAGGGCCGCATCCACCCCGAGGTCAAGATGAACTTCCTGGCGTCCCCGCCGCTGGTCATCGCCTATGCGCTGGCCGGGACGATGCGCAAGAACCTTCTTGAGGACCCGCTCGGAACGGGCTCTGATGGCGAGCCGGTCTACCTCCGTGATGTGTGGCCCAGCTCGGCGGAGATCAAGGAGGTCGTGGACGCCAATCTCGAGGCAGACATGTTCACCAAGGGCTACGCCGACGTCTTCGACGGGGACGACAACTGGCGCGGCATGGACGTGCCGGGGGGTGACAAGTTCGACTGGATCGAGGACTCCACCTACATCCGCCGGCCGCCGTACTTCGACGGAATGGCGGTCGAGCCCGAGCCGATGCGGGACATCACCGACGCCCGCGTCCTGGCGCTGCTGGGCGATTCTGTGACCACGGACCACATCTCACCGGCCGGGGCGATCAAGCCCAGTTCGCCCGCGGGCGAGTACCTGCAGCAGCAGGGGGTCGAGCCGGCGGACTTCAATTCGTACGGGTCGAGGCGCGGCAATCACGAGGTGATGATCCGTGGCACGTTCGCCAACGTCCGGCTGCGGAATCTGTTGGCGCCCGGCACCGAGGGCGGGGTCACCACCCACTTCCCCAGCGGTGAGCAGACCAGCATCTATGACGCCTCGAACCGCTACGCCGAGGAGGGCGTGCCGTTGGTGGTGATCGCCGGGGCCGAGTACGGGTCCGGCTCGTCGCGGGACTGGGCGGCCAAGGGCACGTCCCTGCTCGGGGTCCGGGCGGTGATCGCGCAGTCGTACGAGCGGATCCACCGCTCGAACCTCATCGGGATGGGCGTCCTGCCTCTGCAGTTCCCCAAGGGCGAGTCCGCCGAGAGTCTCGGCCTCAAGGGCGACGAGTTGTTCTCCGTCACCGGGCTCGAGAGCCGGGACAGCGTTCCGGAGGAGGTGACGGTCCGGGCCGGTGAGGGCGACTCGGCGGTCGAGTTCACGGCGAAGGTCCGCATCGACACCCCGGCGGAGGAGGCGTACTACGAGCACGGCGGCATCCTGCCGTACATGCTCCGGCAGATGCTCTGATCCCACGCCCCGCGACCCGCCCCACGCCCCCAGCCCACCGTCGCGAAGAGTGTTCCGCGCACGTTCTGCGAGAGGCAGGTGCGCGGAACACTCTTCGCGGCGGAGCCGCATCAGCACCGGAGGTCTCGACGACAACGACCACGACGACGACGCGGTAAGCACCTGCCGACGCCTCGCAGCTGCAGGGAGAGCCGAACCGGCCCACACCGCCCGCGACGAGATGTGGTCGATCCGGCCGGCGCCGCTGCTCGGCGCAGGTAACGTCCGACATCATGCAGCCTTCGCCGGATCAGGCTTCCGAGAACCCGCCCGACCAGCCCGAGGTCATCCTCGATCGCCACGGCGAGATCGCCGTGATCCGACTCAACCGCCCGGCCAGGCTCAACGCGGCGACCTACGAGAACCTGACGGACATCATCACCGCGTTGGACAACTGCGATGCGGACGACGATGTGCGTGCTGTGGTCCTCACCGGCACGGGCCGGGCGTTCTGCGCGGGAGCGGACATCTCCGGCGGGGGCGACACGTTCGCGGCTGATCCCGATGCCGACACCGGCGAGGCCCCGCCGGACACCGGCGGTCAGGTCGCGCTGCGCATCTTCCGCATGACCAAGCCGGTCATCTCGGCGATCAACGGGTCGGCCGCGGGGGTCGGGGTGACCATGACCCTGCCGACGGACGTACGCATCGCCGCGGACACCGCCAAGTTCGGGTTCGTGTTCACGCGCCGGGGTCTGGTGCCGGAGGCGTGCTCGACGTGGTTTCTGCCCCGCATCGTGGGCATCTCCACCGCGATCGAATGGGCTGTGGGCGGCAAGACGATCCTCGCCGCCGAGGCCCTGGAGCGAGGGCTGGTGAGCGAGGTGCTCCCGGCCGATGAGATTCTACCGCGCGCCATCGAGGTCGCACGCGAGATGACACGGGGGACGTCGCCCGTGTCGACCGCGCTGACCCGCCAGCTGCTGTGGCGCATGCTCGGCGCGTCCGATCCCGAGGTGGCCCACCGCGCCGAGTCGATCGGCATCTACACCCGTGGTAAGTCGGCGGACGTGCGCGCCGGCGTCACCGCGTTCCTCGCCAAGAAGGAGCCGGAGTTCCCGGACCGCGTGTCCGACGGCCTGCCCGACCTCTTCTCCTGACCCCGGCCGCTCTCGGGCCCCACAACCGATAGGACCCCCCATGCCTGCTGATGACCTCACGGGTCGCGTCGCGATCGTCACCGGATCGACCGCCGGACTGGGCGCCAGGTTCGCCCACGTGCTCGCAGGCGCGGGCGCGACTGTCGTCGTCACCGGGCGGCGCACCGAGCGGATCCGGGAGGTCGTCGAGTCCATCGGCCGGAGCGGCGGCAAGGCGCACGGCGTCCGGCTCGACGTCACCGACCCCGCCTCCATCGAGGACTGCCTCACCGAAGTCACCGAGCAGATCGGCCTCCCGCAGATCCTCGTCAACAACGCCGGCATTCCGGACGCGCAGCGTGCGCACAAGATGACGTTGGAGCTGGTGGACGCCGTGCTGGACACCAATGTCCGCGGCCCGTGGCTCATGGCGACCGGCGTCGCCCGCCGCCTGATCGAGGCCGGGGTGCCGGGGCGGATCGTCAACATCACGTCGATGAGCGCCTACCAGTACGACGGCAACGGAGCAGCGCTCTACTCCACCACCAAGGCCGCGGTCAGTCGGATGACGGAGGCCCTGGCCGTGGAGTGGTCGCGCACGTTCATCAACGTCAACGCGATCGCCCCGGGGGTCTTCGCCTCGGAGATGACCGACGGCATGCTCGCCCGCGTCGGCGACATCGCGCCCGGTCTCGCGCGCAAGCGTCTCGGCCAGCCCGAGCAGATCGATTCGACGCTGCTCTACCTGGTGTCCGACGCGTCGGAGGCGGTCACCGGCACCGTCATCAAGATCGATGACGGGCAGCTCCCCCGCTGACCTCTCAGCTAACCCCCGCTGGCCCCTCAGCAGACGGGCTGGCCCCTCACGCCGTGCACTTGCTCAGGTCGTTCTCGAGGAGCTCGTGCCCGACCGGGGTCACGTAGGTCGCCATGAGAACCACGTCCTCCGTCCCGTGATTCCGGCTCTCGTAGATCGAGCCCGCTTCCTCGATGTTCGAGTCCCCGACGCGGTAGATGCGGGAGCCGCCGGGGTGGCGATCGGAGTAGTGCGTGAGTTCGCCTTGCTTGACGACGGCGATCAGGGATCCGTGGTGGCAGTGTTCGCCGGTGCTCGCCCCCGGCTCGATCGTGATCTCGCGGAAGGTCACCGATACCCCGTCGTCGCCGCCGTCGACCTGCAGGTCGACGGGGCGGGCCTGTCGGCCCTGCACGATGTCGACGGCCAGGAAGGGCTGTGACCCCGCGATCGTCGAGGCGGGCGGGAGCGGCTCGGTCGGGTTCACTGTTCTCACCTCGGGCGACTCCGCCGTGGCGTCGTCGGAACCGCACGCGGCGGTGGCGAGGACGCAGACCCCGGCGAGTATGGAGATGGTCGATCTGGTCAGTCTGTGGCGCATACCTGCTGATCCCTGAGTCTGCTCGGACCGAAGGGGGATTCGGTCAGCTGAACAAACGCTATCAGCGAACGGGCCCCGAGTTCGGCCATCATCGTTCTTCTACCGAGGTCGGGGCCGAGCGGGCGTCGATCGCGACGGCCTGTAGGCGACGGCCTGAACGACGACGACGACGAAGTCAGCCCCTCAGCGAACCGCCGCCGGCTCGTGGAAGGCCGAACCGGTCGCGCGATCCCGCTGCTAGCGTGGGTTCTCACTCTCACCGACCCAGGAGTTGCCGTGCCCCTGCCCCACTTCGCGTGTCGGAGTCTCGGCCTCGCGGTCGCCCTGATCGGCGCGGTGAGCGCGCTCGGCTCCGCCACCGCTGCCGCCGATCCGGACGCCGTGGGAACTCCCGCCGCGGCCCCTCCGATACCCCGCGGGATGCCGCAGATCGTCAGCGACGTGCTGGGGCCGGAGGACCCCGCGTTCTGGAATCCGGCGATCCCGGGGACGAGGGTCCTGACCCCGCTCGAGCCGCGCGCCGAGGTGATCTGTGCGACGGGTTTCGTGCCGGTCATCTCGTGTTCGACCATCAACAGGTGGGACTTCGACTCGAGGCAGCGTTCGCTGGAGTTCGTGGACGTGCCCGCGATCGGTGGGCCGCCCCTACGGGTGTGGTTCGACGTGCCCCGCCTGGGCGACGGGTCCACGCGCGAGCCGGTGAACCGCGCCGTGACCTGGTGGCTGACGGATCGCACGCTCTCGTAGCCCGTTCACCTAGCCCACGCCCCGAGCGGCGCACTGTCGGGGCCGGGCCTCAGTCCTCGCCGACCGAGACGGTCACCTCGATGTTGCCCCGCGTGGCCCGGGAGTACGGGCACAGCTCGTGGGCCAGCTTCGCGAGTTCGTCGGCCTGCTCGGCCTCGACGTCGGGGATGATGACCTCGAGGTCCACGGCGATGTCGATGCTCTCCTCGCCCGAGCGCACCAGTGACACCCGCGCGCCCACGGACGAGCCGTTGATCGTGACCTTCTTCGCCCGCGCCGCGCTCTGCAGGGCGGAGTGGAAGCAGGCGGCGAACCCGGCGGCGAACAGCTGCTCGGGATTGTTGCCCTCGCCCGAGCCGCCGAGTTCCTTCGGCGGGGCCATCTCCAGGTCCACGGCCTTGTCGGCGGTGGCGACGTGCCCGTCCCGGCCTCCGCCGGTGGAGAGGGCTTCGACGGTGTAGAGCGCATCGGACATTCGGGAATCTCCTCGGTCGGGGGCGTGTAGGTGTGGCCCAACGTACGCGGCGGCCGCGAGCGCTGCCGCCTGACCGCCGGGGGTTAGGCGAGTGGCCAGGCCGGCGATCAGGAGGGATTCGGAGCCACCTCCGCCGCGGACGTGTGCCCGCGCGGCCTCACCGATCAGAGCTCAGCCGCGGCCGCGTACATGGCCGCGAGTTCCCGCAGGGTGGCGTGGTCCTGTCCGAGCAACCCCATGGGTGAGCGGCGGTCCGGCAGCGAGTCGGCCGGCGCTGTCCACCACGCGGTGGCGGCCTCGGGGTAGTGGCCGGCGTCGAGCATCCGGTTGATCATGGCGACGATGTTGTCCGGGTCGCGCGGGTCGAAGTGGTCGAGCTGGAACCGCGGGTAGACCCAGCGTCGGTCGCCGCGGAGCACGATGAGCCGGCCGTCCCTCGCGAAGGTCCGCAGCGCATCTGCGGGTGTGGAGCCGGGGACCACGCCCCGCTCGATGAGGATCTCGCATGCCTCGGTGGAGCAGGCGTGGGGTACCTGCAGCACGGCGCTGTGCACTGCGGAGGCGATCATCTTCCGACGGGCGGCAGCGGCGGGGTCGGCGGGCGGCCGGAACGGATCCCCTATCGGGAAGCGCGCTGCCCGGAGGGCTCCGTCGACCTGGTCGGCCACCCTGGCGAACGTCCTGCGCCGCCTCAATTCCCGCAGCATGACCTCGGTGAAGTGTCGGTCGTCGAGATCCCGCAGGGCACGCTCCGCGGTGTCCTCGGACACGGATCTCCGTGACGCCGTCCGGTTCTGAAGAGTCATCGCGGGCACCTCGCCTTCTCCAGCGAATTCTAGGCCGCGCGGTCGCCCGCAGCGAGGGGCTGGGCCGACTAGAAACATGCTGGAAACGTGGCCGCCGGTACGGGTCTCAGGACTCCGCCCG
>NZ_JAALDN010000037.1 GCF_014144855.1 Dietzia maris
GGCCAGCGAATCGGCGTCGGCGTCGACCTCGGCGGTGAGCGCGGCCACGTCGGCGTCGGCGTGGGCCCAGCGCTCGTGGAGGCGGGCGAGCTTGTCCATCCGGGGGTCCTCGTGCAGCGGGTGCTGCCGGAGTGCCCGGCGCCCCGCGGCGATCCGCGGGTCCTTGCGGACCGGCTTACCGCCGGCGTTCTTCATCCGACCCTTCGCCTTGCCCCGCAGGTGCTCCATCCGCTGGACCAGAGCCCGCTTGGCGCGCCCGTCGAGCTTGCGGCGGCCCTTGGGCAGGTCGACCCGACCCACGGGGATCGGGGGCGAGGCGAAGTCGTTCTGGCGTAACCAGCCGGTCCACCCGGTGTCGGTGAGACAGAGCAGCGCGGGGTCGGACTGGATGTCGGTCCGGACCTGCAGCACGGTCGCCACCATGCCGAATCGTTTGCGGCCCACGGTGATCACGGAGCCGGCGGTCTGCTTGAGCATGGCCGCGCGCACGGACGCCAGCCGGTCGTCCCGGTTCGACTTCTCGGCCTTGCGTTCGAGACGGCTGAGCTCGGCGCGCAACCCCATGTACTCGTCGAGGTCCTCGTCTCCCCCGGCCTCCTCGAGCGACGCCCGCATGCGGTCGCGCTCATCGGACCGGCGCTCGATGGCGCGGGACCGGGACACCAGGGTGCGGTCGGTCTGGAACTGGGCGAACGACCGGCCGATCAGGATGGTGGCCTCCTCGACGCCGAGCTGCTCGACGAGGTTGACCGCCATCGAATAGTCGGGAGCGAAGGCACTGTGCAATGGGAACCGCGGGGTGTCGACGAGCGCGGACAGGGCGTCCAGGTCGAGGTCCGGCTGGTCGAGCACGACTGCCGTGCCCTTGGTGTCGATGCCCCGTCTGCCGGCCCGGCCCGTGATCTGTGAGTACTCCGCGGAGGTGAGCATCGCGTGGGTGTCGCCGTTGAACTTGGTCGTCTTCTCCAGCACCACCGCGCGAGCCGGCATGTGGATGCCCAGCGCCAGGGTCTCGGTCGCGAACACGACCTTGATCAGCCCTGCGGAGAACAGCTCCTCCACGATGGTGCGGAAGAGCGGGAGCATCCCGGCGTGATGGGCGGCGAGCCCGTTGACCAGCCCGGCGCGGAACGAGGTGAAATCGAGGGCGTCGAGGTCGTGTTGTGGGACCTCGGCGCAGGCGGCGTCCACGTGTGAGGCAATACGCCGGGCCTCCTCCCCGGTGGTGAGCCGGAGGCGGGCGCGACGCATCTGAGCGACCGCGCCGTCGCACCCCGCCCGGGAGAACACGAAGTAGATGGCCGGCAGGAGTCGCTCGTCGTCGAGCTTCTCGATGACGTCCTGGCGTCTGGCCCACTGCGCTCGGGGCCGGGCCGTGACCCGCTCCTCGTGGTAGCCGCTCCGGGACCGTCTGCGCTGGTCGGCAGCGGCCCGGATGGGGATCAGGTCCCCGTCGGTGTAGAGCATGTGGGCCAGCGGCACGGGACGGTGCTCGGACAGCACCACCGCGGTGTCGCCACGGATCTCGGTGATCCAGTCGCCCAGCTCGTCGGTGTTGCTCAGGGTGGCGGACAGCCCGACCAGGCGGACGACCGGATCGAGGGTGAGGATGATCTCCTCCCACACGACGCCCCTCGAGCGGTCCCCGAGGTAGTGGATCTCGTCCATCACCACGCAGTCCAGGTCGTGGAGCGCCGACGAGCCGCTGTAGATCATGTTCCGCAGGACCTCGGTGGTCATCACCACGATGGGCGCGTCCGCGTCGATCGAGTGGTCGCCGGTGAGCAGCCCCACGTTCTCGGGGCCGAAGCGCGTGCGGAACTGCCGGAACTTCTGGTTGCTCAGCGCCTTGATCGGGGTGGTGTAGAAGCAGCGCCCTCCCCCGGCGAGCGCCCGGTGAGCCGCGTATTCGCCGACGAGGGTCTTGCCGGACCCGGTGGGCGCCGAGACGAGCAGGTTGCTTCCCGCGTCGAGGGCGGAGAACGCCTCCAGTTGGAAGGGGTCAGGCGAGAACCCCTCCCCGGTGAGGAAGTCCCCGAGCAGGTGATCGGTCCGGGGACGGTCAGGTGATGTCGTCATAGAGTGAACCGCCACCGGCCGGGGCCTGGAGCGGTCGGGTGTCGCCGGGCGTTCGGGTGCCGGTGTCCGGGGCCGGGGTGGTCAGAGGGGCGGGCCGCTCGAGTGGGCTGGATCCGCCGAGGTCGTCGGCGGGGCCGAGGGGCGAGGCGGATTCGTCGTCGACCTCGAGCCAGTCGGCGCGGGACTTGTTCTTGCGCTTGTCATGCAGGCGGGCGAACTGGATCGCGCCCTCGACGAGGATGGTCACCGCCAGTGCGAGGGCGAGCATCGAGAACGGGTCCTGGCCGGGCGAGGCCACGGCCGCGAAGACGAAGATGCCCATGATGATCCCGCGGCGCGACTTGGCGAGAACCTCGTAGCTCACGACCCCGGCGACGTTGAGCATCGCGATCAGGAGCGGGATCTCGAAGCTCACGCCGAAGATGAGGATGAGCTGGATGAGGAACGTGAAGTACTGCGTGCCGGACAACGCGGTGGTCTGGACGTTGTCGCCGATCGAGAGCAGGAACTCCAACGCGTGGACGATCACGACGTAGGCGAGCACCGCGCCGCCGATGAACAGCACCGCGGCCAGGATGGTGAAGACGACCCCGTAGCGCTTCTCGTTCTTGTGCAGGCCGGGCGTGATGAACGCCCACAGCTGGTACAGCCAGACCGGGCTGGCCAACACGATGCCGGCGGTGGCGGACACCTTGAGCCGGAGCATGAACTGCTCGAACGGTCCGGTGGCGAGCAGGCGACACTCGTCGCCGTCGTCACCGAGCTGTAGGCGCGCACCCGGGGGGATGTCGCAGTAGGGGCCGGTGAGGATCCCGCCCAACGACGGGATGCCGAAGAAGCCGCTGCCGTACCACCAGAATCCGAAGCCCAACGTCACGATGATCGCCGCCATCGCGATGAGCACGCGGTTGCGGAGCTCGTAGATGTGCTCGATCAACGGCATGGTGCCGTCGGGATTGCGGGGCCTGCGGCGGCGTCTGGTCAGCAGGCGACCGGCGCCACCCTTGCGGGTGGCGCCGGTGTCCGCGGTGTCGGTCTGCGTCATGGAGGGGTCGGCCTACTGCCCCTGCTGACCCTGACCGCCGTGGTATGGGGCGGTGGGGTCGGTGTACTGCTGCTGCCCCTGTGGCTGGTACGGCTGCTGGGGTGCCTGCGGGTAACCCTGCCCCTGGGCATTCGGCTGCCCCTGCGGCTGGTACTGCTGGGGTGCCTGCGGCTGGTACTGCTGCGGCTGGGGCTGGGCGGACTGCTGTGCCTGCGGCTGCGCGTACTGGGCGGCGTTCGGCTGCGCCTGGGTGAGAGCCTGCGGCGCGGGGTCCTCGACCGGCTTGTCGTCGTTCTGCATCTCTTTGATCTCGGACTTGAAGATGCGCATCGACCGTCCGAGGCCGCGGGCGGCGTCCGGGAGCTTCTTCGAACCGAACAGCAGGAGCACCACCGCGAGGACGATGAGCCAGTGCCAGATGCTCAACGCACCCATGTCAACCTCCGTTTGTCTGACAACGTGCCCATGCTAGCGCACCCACACCGGGCGGCGTCACCCGAGCGCTCCCCGAAACCGGCTGCTACCTGGTTATTTACCGAGAATTCACGAATCCGTCACGGAGGTCTCCCCCGGCTCCGCCGAGTACGCCTCCAGCCCCTCGACGGCGCGGCGCGCCACCTCGGCGGACAGTTCGGGATCGGCGGCCCGCACGACGTCCGCGTGACCGAGCAGGAAGCGCAGGAGCCACGCCCGGTCGTGGTAGGCGATCTCCACGTCCAGGTCGCCGTCCGGGCGGCGGACCACGCTGTGGAATCGGAACTCGTCGAGGAACCAGGCCGCGGCGGCGGGGACACGGGCGGACTCCAGGCGGACGTCGCCCTCGCCGTCGTCCTGGGGTCGGGGTCCCAGCGCGCGGCGCGGCCCCACCTCCTCGACCCCGCTCATCCGGTCGGTGCGGAACGTCCGCCACTGACCCGACTCACGGTCCACCCCGTGGACGTAGGAATGGCCGTCGGCGACGGACAGGCGTGCGGGGTCCACGACCCGGGTGGTGGAGGTGTCGGAGCTGGCCGAGTGGTAGACGAAGCGCAGCGCCCGACCGTCGTGGACGGCCGTGCGCACGACGTCCGCGTCCGAGTCGGCCGTCTCGCGTCGGGCGTCGAGCCCCCCGGCGTGCACGTCGGCGCCGGTGGCGGTCCGGAGCGTCGACAGCAGGTCGCGCAGCGCGCCCTGGTCGATCACCTCCGGCTGGTCGAGGAACACCGCCAGCCCGGTCTCGAGCGTGACCGCCTCCGCGGCGGTCAGGCGGACCGGGCGGTCAATCCCGGCGGTGAAGGTCACCTCCACGAGATCGGCGTCGTCG
>NZ_JAALDN010000379.1 GCF_014144855.1 Dietzia maris
GCGCGGGGCCGTCCTTGCGCGCGGCCTGCTTGGGCGCGGGCGCCTCGGACTCCCCCGAGCCCTTGCCGTTGCCACCCTTGCGACGGCCGCGGCGGCCACCGGGCTCGTCGGCGTTGTGCGACTCGGTGTGCAGGGGGTCCGCGTGCACGATCAGCCCGCGGCCCTGGCAGTGCTCGCACGGGGTGGAGAACGCCTCGACCAGCCCGGTACCGAGCTTCTTGCGGGTGAGCTGCACCAGCCCCAGTGACGTGACCTCGGAGACCTGGTGGCGGGTGCGATCGCGCCCCAGCGCCTCGGTGAGGCGCCGCAGCACGAGGTCGCGGTTGGACTCGAGCACCATGTCGATGAAGTCGATGATCACCATCCCGCCGACGTCGCGCAGGCGCAGCTGGCGGACGATCTCCTCGGCGGCCTCGAGGTTGTTCTTGGTGACGGTCTCCTCGAGGTTGCCGCCGGAGCCGGTGTACTTGCCGGTGTTGACGTCGATGACGGTCATCGCCTCGGTGCGGTCGATCACCAGCGAGCCGCCGGAGGGCAGCCACACCTTGCGGTCGAGCGCCTTGGCCAGCTGCTCGTCCACACGATAGGTGGCGAACACGTCCACATCCGGGTTGTCGTACCGCTCCACGCGCTCCGTCATCTCGGGCGCGACCCGCGAGACGTAGTCGTGCACCGTGTCCCAGGAGGTCTCGCCCTGGATGACGAGCTTGGAGAAGTCCTCGTTGAACAGGTCGCGGACGACCTTGACCAGCAGGTCCGGCTCCTCGTACAGGGACACGGGCGTGCCGGCCCCGGAATCGGTGCGCTTGGCGGCAGCCTCCGAGATCTCGGTCCACTGGGCGGCCAGGCGCTCGACGTCGCGGCCGATCTCCTCCGCGCTGACGCCCTCGGCGGCGGTGCGGATGATCACGCCGGAGCCCTCCGGCACGACCTCCTTGAGGATCGCCTTGAGGCGGCGACGCTCGGTGTCGGGCAACTTGCGCGAGATGCCGGTGGAGTTGCCGTCCGGTACGTACACGAGGAAGCGCCCGGCCAGCGAGATCTGCGTGGACAGGCGGGCACCCTTCTGCCCGATCGGGTCCTTGGTGACCTGCACCAGCACCATGTCGCCGGACTTGAGTGCCTGCTCGATCCGCCGGGCCTTGCCGCCGAGCCCGGCGGCCTCCCAGTTGACCTCGCCGGCGTACAGGACGCCGTTGCGGCCGCGCCCGATGTCGACGAACGCCGCCTCCATGCTGGGCAGCACGTTCTGCACACGGCCGAGGTAGACGTTACCGACCATCGAACGCGCCGATTCGGTGGTGACGAAGTGCTCCACGAGGACCTTGTCCTCGAGCACGCCGACCTGGGTCATGACGCCCTTGCCGTCGCCGCGCTGCTTCTCACGGACCACCATGACTCGGTCCACGGCCTCGCGGCGGGCGAGGAACTCGGACTCGGAGAGGATCGGCTGGCGACGACGACCGGCCTCGCGGCCGTCGCGGCGACGCTGGCGCTTGGCCTCGAGCCGCGTGGAGCCGGTGATGCCCTGGACCTCGTCGGACGACGTACCCGAGCCCTGTCCCCCGCGTCCGGAGCGACGGCGGGCCTCGCGTTCGTGGACCTCGGTCTGGGGCGGGTCATCGTTGGACGTCTGGGTGTCGTCGGAGCCGGAGCCCCCACTGCGACGACGACGACGGCGACGGCGCCTCGAACCCGACGGACCGTTCCCCGAGTCGTCCGAATCATCACCGTCGGCGTCACCCGGACCGGACTGCCCGTCGGAGTCGTCGGCGGACCGGTCGTCGGTCTCGCCGGCGGAATCGGAACGAGCGTCGGAGCTCCCGTCATCGCTGCCGGAGGTCTCGTCCGGGTCGCTGTCGCGCGGGTCGCTGCCGCGCTGGTCGTCGCCGCGCGGGTCGCTGTCGCGCTGGTCGTCGCCGCGCTGGTCTCCGTCGTCCGACGACTCGGTCCCGGTGTTCTCACCGTTCTGGTCGTCGCCGGCCTCGCCGCGCCCGCGCCCACGTCCGCGACGGCCCCGACGG
>NZ_JAALDN010000380.1 GCF_014144855.1 Dietzia maris
CCTCGACGTCTATCTGCGGACCGACGCGCCCGACCGGCCTACACCCTCATCTGGGAAGAGCCTGGTTCGCATCGAGTGTTTACTTGGTTAGCATCGTAAACTGTTGCTGAAATACGGTCGCAGTTTCGAGCGCAAGGGGGACTGATCCATGCGTCTTTCCACCAAGCTTGGTACTTCCATCTCCACCGCGGCTCTCGGTGCCGCTGCAGTTCTGGGCGGTGCCGGGGTCGCCCAGGCCCAGTCGCTCGGTTCGCTGGGGTCGTCGGCGCCCGACGCTGTCACGCTGACAGTCGCGGGCGACACCGAGGCCGTCGGCGGTGAGATCACTAACAACACGGACGGTGCGCTGACCTGCACCATCGGTGTTTCGAATGCCGAGGTGATCTCCGCCATCGAGAACGGGATCGATGATGAGACCTCCTTCGACGAAGCGAACGCTGCAGTCGCGACAGAGCGGGAGGCCGCTAACGTGTTGGGGCAGAACGCCTTGGCTTTCGCTACTGTGCCCGCTGGTGAAACCGTGACGTGGTCCGGTATCGGCAGCTACGGCCCCGCAGAGGACTTCCGCGCGGGCGCCGCAGACTGTGGTGACGAGGTCGCCTTCGCCTACGAGCCCGGCGGTCTCTTCGGCTCGCTCGACATGGGCTCGCTCGGTAGCTGATCACCGGAGCACCTGAGCGCAACGCCCCGCCACCTAACGGTGGCGGGGCGTTCTGCATGTGTTCGTTGCGGGGCCGAACGACCCTCAACCCAGGTTCTTAAACGCGTTTCGTAGTGCGTCCACGGCGTCGTCGACCCCGAAGCCCGCGCCTGCGGCTGACGAGGCGAACTCTTCCGCAGCTCGGGTCAACGCCGCGCCGGCCACGTCGCCGGCCGCCACGAACGTGCCCGAGCGGCCGCGGCCCTCGAGTACGCCGGACTCCTCGAGTTCGCGGTAGACCTTGGCGGCGGTCGCGGTCGAGATGCCAGCCTCGGCGGCGAGCGTCCGAACCGCGGGCAGGCGGGTTCCCGCAGTGAGTTTCCCGCGTGAGACCGCCTCGACGATCTGGCCCTTGAGTTGACGGAACGGCGGGTTGGGCGACGCGGGATCGACGATCAGGACGACCCCGGCCACGCGAGAGCCGCCGGTCGGGAGGGCGGAGTCCGCCGAGCCGGATTCGGCCCGCGGGTCGTTCATGCTCAGGCCCACACCTGGTCGATCGCGGTTGGCCCGGTCGGCGGGGCGGTCGGGACCGCGGGGGCCGGGGTGCGCGAGAACCGAGGCGCGGGCGCGGGCCCGGCATCGCCGGCGACCTCGACGAAGGTCTCCCTCGCGACGTTGTGCGGGTGGTCGAGCGCCTCGGTGTAGGTCAGCACCGGCGTGGTGCAGGCGTCGGTGCCGTAGAACAGCTCGGCCCACTCGTCACGGGTCTTCTCGGCGAACTTCGCGGCGATGATCTCGCGCAGTTCGTCCCAGCGGTCCATGTCGAACTGCCCGGGCATCCCCTCGCCGTCGATGCCCAGCAATCGGGCGAACTCGGAGTAGAACTGCGGCTCGAGGCATCCGACGGCCATGTACTTGCCGTCCGAGCAGGTGTAGACGTCGTAGAACGGGTATCCGGTGTCGAGCATGTTGGTCCCGGCGACGTCGGACCACTGGCCGCGGGCGCGCATCGCCCACTGGAACTGGCCCAACACCGAGGCGCCGTCGGTCATGGCGGCGTCGATGACCTGGCCCCTGCCGGACGTGGCGCGCTCGATGATCGCGGCGAGGATGCCCTGGATGAGGAACATCGAACCGCCGCCGAAGTCACCGACGAGGTTAAGCGGCGGCACCGGGCGCTCGTCCTTCCGGGCGGTGGCGTTGAGGTGGCCGGTCAGGGAAATGTAGTTGAGGTCGTGCCCGGCGGTGTGGGCGAGCGGGCCGTGCTGGCCCCAGCCGGTCATGCGGGCGTAGACCAGGCGCGGGTTGAGCTCCAAGCACTCCTCCGGTCCCAGGCCCATGCGCTCGGTGACCCCGGGGCGGTAGCCCTCGACCAGCACGTCCGCCTTGGCGATGAGTCCGCGCACCTGCGACAAGCCCTCGTCGCTCTTGAGGTTGGCCTCCACCACGGTGCGGCCGCGGCGGGTGATGTGCGCCCAGCCGCCGACCTGGGTGTCGAGCTCCCCGGGACGCATGACGGTCACGACTTCGGCGCCGAGATCGGCGAGCATCATGCAGGCGTGGGGGCCGGGGCCGATGCCATTGAGTTCGACGACGCGGAGGCCGGCCAGGGGGCCGGAAGAGGAACTGCTCACAGGTGTGCCCTTTCATGTGGCTTTGAACACACATTATCGCCTACAGCCGAATGGATTTGACTCAGGTGACCGGTACTGCCGTTGCGCCTGTGGCCAGTGGTAATAAGAAAGTTAAAATCTAGTTGTGGAACCTTAAAGTTTGCGCCGCTTACGACCGTTGTTGGTGTGATCTATGACACTCCCTGCGAAGGCGTTCACCGGAGCGTCCGCAAGTGTCACCGTGGTCCTCGATGTGGTGGCTTTCACTCACTACAAGGAGCATTCATGTTCGCTCGTAGCCGATTCTTGGCCGGCGCCTCGGCCATCGCCCTCGCAGCCGGAGCCACTCTCGCCGGAGCTCAGGGTTCGTCCGAAATCGCCGCCGTGTCCTCGAACTGGCCGCGACCGCTCTAAACGGCCCCGTGTCGGTGACCCCGAATGAGGAGGGTGGCCCGACGGTTGTTTACGTGAACGAGTCCGGGGAAGACGAAACCTGCGTCGGTTTCACCATGCCGTACGCCTCGGTTGATGAGGTCGGACTCGATCCAACTGGCGACGGCCCGGTCATAGATCTGCTGCCTCAGATCCTCGAGATCCAGGCAATGGGCGGTGTTTCGATGCTCAACGCAGTAGAAGGCGAACCGACCTCATACGACGCCACCGCCACCGATGGCGTCGCGCAGGCAGCGCTCTTCCTGATCGCAGCGGGGGCCGGACTGCCGGTCGCCGAGGGGGCTACCGCGTCCTGGGTGGCGACAGCACCGGAAGAGCCTGCTGCTGCTGCAATACTCTGTATCCCCGACTCTGTCGAGGGTAACGACGCACGTATCGCAGCCCTCAGCACCAACTTCGGCATCGACCCGCAGGTCGTCGCGGACCAGATCAACGGCCGGATCCCCGGGGGCTCCGTGGAGCCCGTCTCCGCCGGCAGCATCAGCGGTGGCAGCGTCGCGACGGGAGCGAGCCTTCTTGGGTCGCTCGGCGGCGGTGACGCTACCGACACCGATGGCGAGGAGGAGGCCGAAGGTGGCAGCTCGTTCACCGGTATCAGCGAGGGCGGCAGCGCCGGTTCCGCCGCCGAGGCCGACGGCGAGGGTGAGGTCGAACTGGAGGCCCTGAACGCCGGCTGACCCAGTCATAACCCGTCAGAACCGGACCGGGCACGGCACGGCACCACACGGTGCCGGGCCCGATAGTCTGTTCAGCCGCACTTCGGCCGTCGTCGCAGGTCTACTAGCGTGGTCGACATGACCGACCCCCACGATCCCCTCGCCCCGCCGACCGTGGACCGCTTCGGCACGCCGGGTGCGCCGACCGCGACCCGCGTGATGCTGCTCGGCTCGGGCGAGCTGGGCAAAGAGGTGACGATCGCGCTGCAGCGTCTCGGTGTCGAGGTCATCGCGGTCGACCGGTACGCCGGCGCTCCCGCCCACCAGGTCGCGCACCGCAGTCACACCATCGACATGACCGACGCCGACGAGGTGCGCCGGGTCGTCGAGCTGGAGAAACCCGAGGTGATCCTGCCGGAGATCGAGGCCATCGCCACCGCCGCGCTCGCGCGGATCGAACAGGACGGCCTCGCCCGCGTCGCGCCCACCGCCCGCGCCGTGCAGCTGACGATGGACCGCGAGGGCATCCGCCGCCTCGCCGCCGAGGAGCTGGGCCTGCCCACGAGCCGCTTCGCGTTCGCCTCCTCGCTGGAGGAGCTGCGGGAGGCGTGCTCCCGGATCGGGTTCCCGTGCCTGGTCAAGCCCACCATGTCGTCGTCGGGCAAGGGACAGTCGTCCCTCCACGGTCCCGAGGACGTGGAAACGGCGTGGGACTACGCGCAGTCCGGTGCCCGCGTCGCTGGGGCGCGCGTGATCGTGGAGTCGTTCGTCGACTTCGAGTACGAGATCACCCTGCTCACCGTCCGCAGCGTCGACCCGGAGACGGGGCAGATCCGCACCGACTTCTGCGAGCCGATCGGCCACCGCCAGGAGCGCGGCGACTACGTCGAGTCGTGGCAGCCGCAGGCCATGACCCGCGACGCCTACGACTCGGCGCGGTCGGTGGCGGCGCGGGTGACGGGCGCGCTCGGCGGGGTCGGAGTGTTCGGCGTGGAGCTGTTCGTCAAGGGCGTCGACGTGTACTTCTCCGAGGTCAGCCCCCGTCCCCACGACACCGGCCTCGTGACGTTGCGCAGCCAGGTGCTCAGTGAGTTCGAGATGCACGCGCGCGCCGTCCTCGGTCTGCCGGTGGTCACCACCATGGCCAGTCCGGGCGCGTCCGCGGTGATCTACGGCGGCACGGGGATCGCGGCGGACGGCACCGAGGGCGACGGGACCGTCGAGGGCGTCGGCTTCGCCGGTGTCGCCCGCGCGCTCGCCGTGCCGGAGGCCGATGTCCGCCTGTTCGGCAAGCCGTCCGCCAGTGAGTTCCGCCGGATGGGCGTGGCCGTCGCGACCGCCGAGGATGTCGAGATCGCCCGCGAGCGCGCGCGTGAGGCCGCCTCGCGTGTGACGGTGGTGAGGTAGGTGCGGAGGGTCGTCATGGCCGCGAGTATGGCGCGGGGGTCCGACAGATCGCGGGGGTCCGACAGATGACGACGACGAGGTCCCCGGCGGACGACGCGCGCGAACTGCCCCGCGAGCCCACCGCGCGGTGGATCACGGTGCTGATCACCGGACTGGTGGCCGTCTGGCTGGGCGTGCTGGCCTGGCAGGCGACAGTCCTGCCGGAGCGGGTGCCCACGCACTTCGGCTCGGGCGGTGAACCGGACGGCTGGTCGAGCAAGAGCGGCGCGCTCGCGTTCTCTGTGCTCGGGCCGCTGCTGTTCGCGCTGCCACTCCCGCTGATGTCGTTGATGGTCCTGCGGTGGCCGTCGTCGATCAACGTCCCCAACAAGCAGTGGTGGACCGCGACGGGCCCACGGCTGCGCCGGTTCGAGCGGCTCATGCGTGAGGACCTGTGGCTGATCACGGCCGTGATGCTGGTGACCCTCATCGGCGTCCAGGCGGGGATCACCGGGGCCGCGCAGACCGACGACGGCCGGTTGCCGGGTCTGTGGCTGGCCGGCCCGCTGATCGTGGCGTTCGTCGGCACCGGAGTCGTCCTCGCGAGGATGTACGGCAGTCGCTACGAGGAACAGTCCGACCTCGACTGACCTTCCTGTGAATGGTCGTCGACCCCATCCACAGGCCCTCGTCGTGAACTCCGTCCCGACGCGTGCCGCCCCTAGCGTGATTCCCGAGCGGCCCGCCACATCCGGGCCGGAGGGGAGCGTGGGTCATGGCGGGGCAGGGGGCTTTCGGTGAGATGCTGCTGGCGTTCGAACAGGTGGCGGTGACTGCCGAAGCGGCCCGTGTCCGCGAGGCGGGCGCGGTCACGGTCGACAGTGCTGCGGGCCTGGTCTCGGCGCTGGCGGAGGCCTCGGCGGCGGCTGCCGGCATGGCGGCGGGAGGCGCGG
>NZ_JAALDN010000381.1 GCF_014144855.1 Dietzia maris
TTGTGCCTCACCGCATCACCGGCGAACCCCAGTTACGCACTCCGGATCCGGAAGGGCCCCTTATCCATGGGTGTGGGCTCGCGTGCACACCACGCGCGAGACCGCCGTTGGGGTGCTGCAGCAGGTACAGATCGCTGTGGTGGAAGTCCGAACGGATCGCGCCGGCCGATCGCGCCGACTCCACGAGTCTTTCAGCCGCGTGGAACGCCCGCCCGATCTCCGCCCGGAACAGCTCGGTTCCAGCATCCGGCGAGAGGATGACGTCGCTGAACCCGAGATTGAACCGCTGTGAGTGCGCCAATTGTGGCTGGTTGATCGACTACGAGGAGTCTGGGTCGGTGTCGAGTGAGTGTGCCGGTCGAGTGTGGTGTGCAATGGTATTCACCCCCTGCGGCAACATGACTGAGAATGCTCCACTCGATAATCATGGCGAGGAACTTCTATGGATCCTGTAGTCACAACCCTTGAGCTCCGCGGTGACGGTGTCACACTTGCCGCCGACCGGTGGGATCCACCGTCAACTGCGGGCGATTCAGACGTCAGCAGTAAAGGTGTGGTGCTGTTGCTGCACGGCGGCGGGCAGACCCGGCATTCCTGGCGAAACACCGGACGCAGGCTCGCGGCGGACGGCTGGTCCGCCCTCGCCCTGGATGCACGGGGGCATGGGCAGAGCCAATGGGCACCGGACGGGGACTATGGCATCGACGCTCTGGTCGCCGACCTGACCTCGGTCATCGGCGAGTTGGGGCAGACGCCGGTACTGGTCGGGGCCTCGATGGGCGGTATGACGTCGTTGATCGGACAAGGAGAGAATCCCGAGCTCGCTCGTGGTCTGGTGTTGGTCGATATCGCCCCGAAGGTCGAACCGGGCGGCACCGCGGAGATTATGGCGTTCATGCAAAGTGGCCTGGATGGTTTTGACAGCCTCGACGACGCTGCCGCAGCGATCGCAGCGTATACCCCGAACCGGGTCCGCACCCCCAACCCGCAGGGGCTGCGCAAGAACCTCCGTCTGCGCGATGGCCGCTGGTATTGGCATTGGGATCCGGCGTTTCTGCGCCAGGGCGACGAACCCACCCGCCAGACCGACTCGATCGTGCGATACGAACGCGCCCGGGACGCCGCAGCCGCGATTACCGTTCCCACGATGCTCGTTCGTGGAACACAATCAAACGTGGTCAGCGAAGAGGGCGCCAAAGAGTTGCTTGAGCTCATACCGACCGCCAGATTGATCGACGTCACCGGGTCCGGTCATATGGTCGCCGGCGACGACAACGATGTGTTCAGCGGCGGATTGAAGGGTTTTCTCGACAACGACGTTCTCGCATCGCGCCACTGACGCCGTCGAGGACTCGAACGTCACCGGCGGCGGGAGCTCACCTGGGTTGCGTATCGGTGCCGGTTGCATTGATGGCCGGATTCGCCCGCCCCGGCGGGCCGCTTCGCTGACAGCGGAGCTCGAGGACCGCTTCCCCGGATGTGGCCGCCCTGCGATCCCGGCTTCGATGTTGGCCACGAGCATGGACCGATAACCAAACTTTATGTAAATCTGAGGCCGAAGCGCCAGCGAAGGATCAAGACCCAGTTACACCACTTCCAGGGGCTTGACCTCGCACTCCCCCACCGCCTCGAGCTGACGCGCCTCGTTCTGATCGGC
>NZ_JAALDN010000382.1 GCF_014144855.1 Dietzia maris
GCGGCCGCGCAGGCGCTGAGCAGTCGCGACTAGTCGCGGGACCCCGACCGCCGGGCCCGTCCGCCCGCTCCCGGCCGCGCCACCGCGACAAGTGCACCCACCGCGATCACGCCGACCGCGAGCGCCAGCACGTGGTACGCCGGGATCAGTCCGATGCCCTCGGCGATGACCGCCGCGATCACCGCCGGCACGCCGAGCGAGATGTAGGCCACCACGAACAGGGCCGAGAACACCTGTCCCCGCACCGCCTGCGGCGCGCTCTGCGCGACCAGGGTGTTGCCCATGAGGAACAGCAGGCCCATCCCGAGGCCGGTGAGCCCCGCGGCGGCGATGAAGCCGACGACCGTGCGGGCCTCCAGGGAGACCGAGGCGAAGACGAGCCCCGCGACGAGCGCGAGCACGCCCAGGACCACCCCTCGCCGCCACCGCGACGGCCCGGACCGCAGGTTCCACACCAACTGCGCGACCCCGGCCGCCGCCTGCAGGGCCGCCACCACCAGGCCGGTCACGAGGTAATCGGACGCACCCATGAGGTCACGGGCGATCGCGCCGCCGAGACCGAGGAACACCCCGCCGACGGACCACGAGACGATCACGCACACCGCGGCCAGCGCGAAGACGGACCGGACCTGGGGCGGCACCGACGGCGGACGCACCCGCAGCGCGTCGCGCAGGGTCCCCGATCCACCGGCGGTCTCGGGAACGATCGTGGCCACACCGATGAGCAACGCGACCGTGGCGGCCCCGATCACGAGGTAGGGGTGGACGAGGGGTGACGACGACGAGGTGGCCACCACCCCGGCGAGGAGCACTCCGGCCGCGATGCCGAAGTTGGTGGTGGAGCTGCTGGTCAGGGCGCCCACCCGCGAATCCCGGGTCGGATGGAGCTCGATCAGTGCGGCGGTCGCCGACCCGGTGATGAGACCCACCGCCAGACCCTGGATGACGCGGGCCGCGATCAGCCAGGCCACGGATCCGGCGGCGGCGAGCATGCCCATGCTCACCGCGAGCAGCGTCAGGCCCGCCAGGATGACCGGGCGACGCCCGATCGCGTCGGAGACCCTCCCGAGGAACAGCAGGGGGACGAGGACCGCGAGGGCGTACACGGCGTAGACCACGGTGATGGCGGTGCCACCGACGCCCCAGTCCTGCTGGTAGTCGACGTACAGCGGTGACGGGGTGGCGCTGGACGCGAGGGCCACGGTCACTACGAGGGCCATGAGCACGAACGGGGGCCACGACGCGCGAGGGGTGGGGTGCACGGTCTCCCTATCCGCCGGGGAGGGCGCCTGCCGGGCGGGCGCGCCGGGCGGCGGGTGAGTGGAGCCTAGGGGATTCGAACCCCTGACATCTGCCTTGCAAAGGCAGCGCTCTACCAACTGAGCTAAGGCCCCGTACCTCCAAGCATAAACGCCGGACCGCATCGAGCGGATCCGGCGTCTGCCTGGCGGAGTGGGCCTAGGAGGACTTGAACCTCCGACCTCCAAATTATCAGTTTGGCGCTCTAACCACCTGAGCTATAGGCCCTCGTACCGAGAGGTCAATCTACCCGACGTCCGCGCCACCGCCCAAATCGGCACCCTCGGCCGGGCGCCGGGGGCACCGTCAGTACCGGGGATCGGCGAGCGTGACCTGCACGCCGCCGCTGGTCAGGCCGGCCGCGAGGTTGTAGATGAACACCGCGAGCGTGGCCAGGATCGACAGCAGGAGCACGTTCAGCAGTCCCACTCCGCCGCTGTAGAGGAAGATCGTCGACGGCCCGATCACGGCTGCCGACTCGTCGCCCGCCACGCCGGACAACAGGCCCCCGAGCCGGTCCCACACGCCCATCCCGGACAGCAGCAGGTACGTGACCCCGATGGCCACCATCCACACCAGGTAGAGGGCGAACATCAGCCCCAGCACGGTGGTGAAGGCCGACCACGGGTCGATCCGGCGCAGCACCAGGACCGACTCCATGGGGCCCCGGCGCTCGGTGGGCGGGACGATCGGTGCGGCTCGCCCGGCCGCGCCCCCCGAGTGCGCCTTGGAGACGCCCCCGTTCGCGCCCTCGGCGCGATGCTGGGTGGCCACCGGGAAGGCGGTGGTGGCCGACGTGCCGGCGTCGCCGGTGCCGGCCCCCGACCCGCCGTAACCGGGCGCCGGGGACGACCCCCCGTGCGCTGGGCCGTCTGTGACCGCGTCGGACGTCTCGGTCGGGTCGGTCCGGTCGGCTGGATCGGTCGGCTCGGTCATCGCCTACTCCTCCTTGGCGGACTCGGCCGCGGACCGGTCCTCGTCGTCGGGCTCGTCGGCGTTGCGGGCGATGGCCAGTAGCGAGTCGCCCTCGGCGAGGTTCATCAGCCGCACGCCCTTGGTCTGTCGGCCCGCCTTGCGGACCTGCTTGGCGAACGTGCGGATGACACCGCCGCTGGAGGTGATGGCGTAGAGCTCGTCCTGCAGCTCCACGATCGTCGCACCGACGAGCTTCCCGCGCTTGGGGTCGAACATGAGCGTGAGCACGCCCTTGCCGCCCCGGCCCTGGGCCGTGTACTCGCTCAGGGCGGTGCGCTTGGAGTAGCCGCGTTCGGTGGCCACCAGGAGGAAGTACTTCTCCTGGTCGGACGACTCGGCTCGCACGACGGACATGCTCAGCAGGGCGTCGCCGTCGTTGAACCGCATGCCCATCACGCCGGAGGTCGCTCGGCCCATCGGGCGGAGCGTGTCGTCGTTGGCGTGGAACCGGATCGACTGGCCCTTCTCCGAGACCAGCAGCAGGTCGTCGTCGGGTCCGGCCAGCGCCGCCCCGACCAGCTCGTCGCCGTCGCGCAGGTTCACGGCGATCAGACCGCCGGAGCGCGGCGAGTCGTAGTCCTCGAGCCGGGACTTCTTGACCAGCCCGTTGCGGGTGGCCAGCACCAGGTACGGCGCGTCCTGGTAGCCCTTGATCCGGATGACGCCGGCGATGCGCTCCTCCGGCTGGAACGCCAGGAGGTTGGCCACGTGCTGACCGCGGGCGGTGCGGTTCGCCTCGGGCAGCTCATAGGCCTTGATCCGGTAGACGCGGCCCTTGGTGGTGAAGAACAGCAGCCAGTCGTGGGTGGAGGAGACGAAGAAGTGCCGGACGATGTCGTCCTGCTTGAGCTCCGCGCCGCGCACACCCTTGCCCCCGCGCTTCTGGGCGCGGTACAGGTCGGTGCGAGTCCGCTTGGCGTAACCGGTCTCGGTGATGGTGACGACGACGTCCTCGCGGGCGATCAGATCCTCGTCCGTGACGTCCCCGTCCGCCGGGATGATCCTGGTCCGGCGGTCGTCCCCGTACTTCTCGACGATCTCGCGGAGCTCGTCGGCGACGATCGCACGCTGCCGCTCGGGCTTGGCGAGGATGTCCTTGTAGTCGGCGATCTCGAGTTCGATCGAGGCGAGCTGGTCGACGATCTTCTGCCGCTCGAGGGCCGCGAGGCGGCGCAGCTGCATGTCCAGGATGGCCTGCGCCTGGTCGTCGTCGATGTCGAGCAGGTTCTTGAGACCCTCGCGCGCGACCTCGACGGTCTCCGAACGGCGGATGAGGGCGATGACCTCGTCGAGGGCGTCGAGCGCCTTGACCAGGCCGCGCAGGATGTGGGCGCGCTTCTCCGCCTCGTCCAGCAGGTACTGGGTGCGTCGGACGACGACCTCGATCTGGTGCGTGACGTACAGCCGCACGAGGTGGTTGATGGCCAGGGTCCGGGGCACACCGTCCACGATCGACAGCATGTTCGCGCCGAAGGACGTCTGCAGCTGCGAGTGCTTGTAGAGGTTGTTGAGCACGACCTTGGCCACGGCGTCACGCTTGAGTGTGACCACGATGCGCAGGCCGACCCGGTCCGAGGACTCGTCGTCGATCTTCGAGATGCCGGCGATCTTGCCGTCCCGCAACTGCTCGGCGATCGACAGGATCATGTTGTCCGGGTTGACCTCGTAGGGCAGCTCCGTGATGACGATGACCGTCCGGTTGCCCTCCTCCTCGATGGAGGTCTTACCCCGCATACGGATCGAACCGCGGCCGGTCGTGTAGGCGTCCCTGATCCCCTGCTCGCCCACGATGAAGCCGTGGGTGGGGAAGTCGGGACCCTTGATCCGATCCATGCACGCCGCGAGGGTCTCCTCCTCGTCGGCGTCGGGGTTGTCCAGACACCAGTAGATCGCTTCGGCGACCTCGCGCAGGTTGTGCGGCGGCATCTTGGTGGCCATACCGACCGCGATGCCGCTGGAACCGTTGACCAACAGATTGGGGATGCGCGACGGGAGGACGACCGGTTCGGACGTCTTGCCGTCGTAGTTGGGCTGAAAATCGACCGTGTTCTTGTCGATGTCCCGGACCATCTCCATGGCCAGCGGGGTCATCTTGCACTCGGTGTAACGCATGGCGGCGGCACCGTCGTTGCCGCGCGAACCGAAGTTCCCCTGGCCGTCGACCATCGGGTACCGCATCGCCCACGGCTGGGCGAGTCGTACCAGGGTGTCGTAGATCGCCGAGTCACCGTGCGGGTGGTAATTGCCCATGGTGTCGGCGACGGGCTTGGCCGACTTCACGTAGCTGCGCTCGGGTCGGTAGCCGTTGTCCCACATCGCGTAGAGGATCCGGCGGTGGACGGGCTTGAGCCCGTCCCGGACATCAGGTAGCGCTCGACCGACGATGACGCTCATCGAATAGTCGATGTAGCTTCTCTGCATCTCCGCCTGGATGTCGACCGGCTCGATCCGGTCGTGACCCCCGGCTTCGGGCGGCAACGTCGTGTCCGTCATGGGCTCCTCTTCGTCTCGCGCTCGAAGCGGCACCACGAGGGCACGCTCCGACCCGGCCAGTCTATAGGTCCAGCGAGAACACCGGCACGGGCGCGCGGGGGGTCGGCGACTCGAGGTCCTCCCGGGGCCCACGCACCGGTGTCGCGGGCGACCGGAGGATCCGGCACCGCCGCCGACTCCGTCGCTTCCGTCGGTCGGCCCGGAAGAGGACAAGTGACCCGATCGGGGGGAAGGCGCGTTCGCTGCGGTCCCTCCGCCGTCTGTCGACCGCCCGCGGCACCCCTTTACTGGTCGATTGTCCAACATGTTATTACGTAACGTTTTCTTCATTTTCGCTCATGTGAACGTACGACGCTCGGGCCCGCCCGTAACGGCGTGAACATCGTGCTCACACTGGTTGGCCGCTCATCATGAGGCATTGACACGTCTACCACCTAGGCGTGGCCGATGGCGTTCCGGGCGCCGCCCGATAAATAACGATTGTCTTATAGTGAACGGATTTTCTAGGAAAACTTTTCTGTCTCAGCTGTTGTCTGAGCCCCTGCTCACGCGCACACTTCCCTTGTCGCACGGATCACCGTGCGAGGAGATCGGGTGATGAGCCCGATCTTCGGGGGACGCCGCCACTCCCGAGGGGGATCGGGAGTGGCGGCACTTACAACGGGGAAATACATGTCCATCACCACCCATGGCGGCGGCTCGGGCCGGGGGCTCTCGCCTCTTCAGCGCGCGAGCTTCCGCACCGTCGCCGCCCTCGCCTTCACCGGCGCGATCACCGCTCCGCTGGTCGGTATCGCCGCCGCGCAGACCGGCTCACTCGGATCATCCGGCTCGGGCGGCTCCGTTCCGCCGACGTCGAGCACGGCTCCGACGACGACGCCACCGCCCACCGCGCAGGAATCGACCGTCGAGCTCCGCGTCCTCGTGCTGGACGACGGTTCCTTTTCGGCGGAGGCGATGGCCGAGCGTCTCGCCGCGGAGGGCGTCGAAGTCGAGCGGTTCCCGGTGACGCAGTCGGAGCGTCCACAGATCACCAGGGAGATGCTGGCAGACGACGCGACGACGACCGCGAACTACATGGGAATCGTGTCCGTGTCGGCCGATCGCCCCGGGCTCACTCCCAACGAGAACGCCGTGATCGACGCCTTCACCGCCGACTACGGGATCCGCGAGATGGTGGCGTTCACCTCGCCGAACGAAGCCGTCGGTATGACCTCGGCGACGGACGGCCTGTCGCTGGACGGCACGAGCCCCACCCTGACCTCCGCGGCCCTCGGCGATGAGTGGTCCTACCTCGACGGACCGGTGGAGTTCGACGACCTCGACGCGGAGATCCCCGAGTCGTGGGCTGTGCCCAGCTCGCCGGCGGCGGACGGCCCGGGATCGACCTTCCGACCCCTGCTCACCGTCGCCGGCGGTGGCACCGAGGGCACCATCATGGGCGTCCACACCCAGGGCCCCCGCGAGCGCCTCATCATCACCGTCGCGATGAACAGGTACCAGGAGCAGTTCAAGGTGCTCTCGCACGGGATGATCTCCTGGTTGACGCGTGGCGTATCGACCTCGATGTACCGCAACACCTTCAACGTCCAGATCGACGACGTCTTCCTCGCCGACGACGAGTGGAACCCCCAGGGCGACTGCACGTTCGGGGCGGACTGCGGCGTCGAGCCCGGACCCGGCGACCTCGCGAGCTCCCGCATGACCGCGGACGACGTACAGACCGCCCGGACCTGGGAGGACGCCAACGGTATCGAGCTCGACATGACGTTCAACGCCTTCGGCGCCCGGGACGGCGACGCACTTACGGACGCGCTGCTCGCGGCCAGGGACGAGTTCCGCTGGATCAACCACACCTGGGACCACACCAACCTCGACGACCTGAACGAGGCCCAGATCACCGAGCAGATCCGGAAGAACCTCGACTGGGCTCGGGACAACGACGTGCAGGTGGACCCGTCCGAACTGGTCACCGGCGAGCATTCGGGGCTCGCATCCGGCCCGGCCAGAGAAGACAACCCCGCGCTCGCGGCGGCGATGGCGACCACCGGCGTGACCTGGGTCGGTGCCGACTCCTCCGTCCAGCCCGCCCAGCGCCGGGTCGGGAGCGCACTCACGGTCCCCCGTCACCCGATGAACATCTTCTACAACACCTCGACCGAGTACAACGCGGCCGACGAATACAACTGGATCTACACCACGCGCGCCGACGGCGGTTCCGGGATCTGCGAGGACAACGAGGCCGCCACCTGCATCGACCCGCTGAACCCGGCGACCGGGTTCGCCACCTACATCGTTCCGCAGGAGGCCCGCCACGCCCTGGGCCACGCCCTCGACATCGACCCGCGCCCGCACTACGTGCACCAGTCCAACATCACCGGCGACCGGATCCTCTACCCGGTGCTCAACACACTCGTCGACGACTACCGCGACCTGTTCGCCGAGTCCACGCCACTGCTCAACCCGACCCACGCCGAGCTCGGGCTCGAGATGCAGCGACGCGCGGCATGGGCAGCGGCCGTCGACCAGGTCACCGCCACGGTGAGCGGCAGCACGCTGGTCGTCACGAACGGCGGCGGCACCGCCGTCGACGTCCCCGTGACGGCACCTGACGGCTCGAACCTCGCGGGATCCGCCTACGCCGGAGCCACGTCCGGCTGGATCACGGTAGCGCCCGGTGGATCGGTGACCATCGATCTCGGGGCCGATGCCGGGTTCCTCACCCCCACCGGAGACGTGTCCGAGCCGGGCGTCGCGGCGCGCATGCTCCCGCAGGCGCAACGGGTCGGTGTCGCTTCCGCTCCCGCTGACGTCTCCGTCGTGATCCCGCCTGTCAACGACGCCACCAGGGTCGGCGCCATGGGCGAGGGCCCGTCCGCGATCGGCTGAGAACATGCGAATCGCTCTGCTCAACGAAGGCACCTACCCGGTCAACACGGGGGGCGTCAGCACCTGGTGCGACCAGATGATCAAGGGGATGCCGGACCACACCTGGGAGGTCGTCACCCTCACCGGAGGTAGCCGCACCCCGATCACCTGGGAGGTCCCGGCCCAGGTCCGGGCCACGACCCTGTATCCCGTGTGGGCTCCGGTCCGGGCGGGTCTCCCGGAGGGCCAGCTCCTGGCCAGGCGGCGACGGGCCCGGGTGCGGTCCGCCCTCCGGGAGATGTGGGCGGCCATCCTGCCGCCCGCGGGGGCGATCGCCGTCACCGACGGGACCGTCCACCACGATCCCGGCCGGCTGTCGGCGGCTCTCCGCGAGCTCATCGACGCCGGCCGGGGCGATCTCTTCCGTCTCCTGGGAACGGAGAGCTCGGCCGAGGCCCTGCTCGACGCGTGGTGGGCCCACTCCCCCGCGCTGGACCGGTCCGCCCGGCTCAGCGTGGGGGACGCGGTGGAGGCCGCAACACTCGTCGACCGGGCTCTGTGCGCCACCGACGTCAAGTTCGGAGAGGTGGACCTCGTCCACGCCTCCTCGAACGGCAGCGCCGCGTTGGTCGGACTCGCCCGGAAGTGGCGGGACGGTGTGCCCCTTATCCTCACAGAACACGGGGTGTACCTGCGGGAACGCTACCTCGCCCTCGCCGGCACCCAGCTGGGATGGTCGGCCCGCTACGCCGTGTGCACGGCCCTGCGTGCCCTGTGCGTGCTCGTCTACGACGAGGCGGATCTGCTCCTGCCGGTCAGCGATTTCAACGCTAGATGGGCGGTTCGCCTGGGCGCCGACCCGGCCCGGATCCACACCGTCCGGAACGGGGTCGACACCTCCACCATGACCCCCGTGGGACCCGAACCCGAGATCCCCACGATCAGCTTCGTCGGACGCATCGACCCGCTCAAGGACCTGGAGACGCTCGTGCGCGCCTACGCCGTCGTCAAGGCGGAGCTGCCGGAGACCCGACTGCGGATCTTCGGTCCCTGCCCCGCCGGCAACGCCGGCTACAAGCAGGAGATCGAGGCGACCATCGACGAACTGGGAATCGGCGACGGGGTCACCTGGGAGGGGCCGACCGCGGGCCCGCGGCCCGCGGTCGAGGCGGGGAGCGTCGTCGCCCTGTCCTCGGTGTCCGAGGGTCTCCCGTTCACCACGATCGAGGCCATGATGTGTGGCCGGGTCACCGTGAACACCGACGTCGGCGGGGTCTCCGAGGCCGTCGGCAGCGACGGCCGACTCGGCGGCCTGGTGCCACCACGGGACCCTGACGCGTTCGCCCAGGAATGCCTGCGCTTCCTTCGGGACGACGAGCTGCGCGACGAGACCGGCAGACGAGCCCGCGAGCACGCCCTGCAGTCGTTCGCGCTGGACAGCTGTATCGACGCCTTCCGGGAGTGGTACGAGATCGCCGTTAATCTCCGCATCGCCCCCGCCACCAGCGATGACGTCGCCTACGTGGCCGGCATGGCGTCATGAGCGAGTCATTCGCCGCACCCGGCACCGTCGCACGGTCGCCACTGCCCTCGAGGCCACTGGTGGTCGCCCCGGTCCCGCTCGACGCCCACCACGATCTGGTCGGCCGGGCGGTCGACCGGTTCGACGTCGCCGCCCACCTCGAGGCATCGGGGTTCGGCGACGCCCTCGCCCGCCGTCACGGGGCGCGGGACGTCTACGAGTACGCCCGCACGCTGCCCACCCTCGCTCCCGGGGCATCGGGGACGGTGAGCCTGCGACCACGGGCCCACCGCCAGGGATGGATCCGCGCCGTCCTCCTCCTCGCCGGCGCCGTCGTCATGGCACTCTGTGCTCCCGCGGCAGTGGGAACGGGACCGGATCTGTCGCTCGCGATCGTCGCCACCGGGCTCTCCGGCTGGATCCTCGGACAGCTACTCGGATTCGTCACGTGGCGAAGATCGGGCCTGGGTGACCTACCCGGGGCCGCACGGGTATCAGTCGGGGTCGCCCTGCTCGTGGCCACTCCTCTCGTCGCCGGGGTGACCCTCGCGACGGCCCATTTCGGGAACGCCCCGCTGATCCCCACGGCAGCGTTGTGCTCTGCGTGGACCCTCTACGCCGCGTCCCTGACCATCGTGTCCGTGCTCGGTGGACTCCGACTGCTGACCGCACTCGCCGGTGGCTGTGCCACCGTCGCGATCGCCGCCTCACTCCTGGGTGCCGCCCTGGTGCCGGTCATCGCACTCGGCGTCCTCTCCATCGGAGGGGCCCTGCTCGCCGCTCGCACCTACAGGGCCACGACCGTCGACCCGCCGACACTGCCCTCCCGCGAGGACGCCCGCGCGGCGTTCGACGGAGCCAGCCAGGCAATTCTCATGTCGAGCGCCCTTCTCATGGCCCTCAACCTCGCGGACTCCGATGACCGCATCCCGCTGTCCATCGCGGTCATCCTCGCCGCCGCCCTGTGCGATCCGGCGATCGAGGACCTGGGGATCAGGCTGAAGTCGCTGTCCTATCGCTCCGGCAGGTGGCGGTCCGTCCTCAACGGCGTCCTCGTCAGGACACTGATGTACCTCGCCGCCATCGCGGCGGCGACGATAGCCGCGACCTGGATCGTCGACCGGATCCTCGGGGTCGCCGACGACCCCGCGTCCGGGCTCGTTCCCGACGTCGTCGTGCTGGTGGTGGTGGCGCCGGTCTTCGCCGTGTTCGCCTTCGGCTCCGCGATCGTCCTCCGGGCCGGGCGCGTCGCCGAGGCCGTGTGGATCTCGGGGCTGGCGTGTCTGGGCTTCGCCACCCTCCGGTTCGGGTTCCCCGTCCCCGTCGGCGTCGCCATGCTCTGCGGAGCCTGCCTGCTCGCCGTGTACCACGCCGTCACCGCCGCCCTCCACCCCCACAGCTGGTGAACGCCCCACGGGCCGCGGTCCCGCTCTACATCCATCCCGTGGTCGATTCCGCACTCTGGGAGCGGGTACTCCGTCCCGGGGCCGCCGACCTCGTCGTCGTCAACGTCGACTCCGGCCCGGGCCACACACCCGATCCGGTCTTCGCCGAGGCCCTCCACTCCCGGGACCTCAGCGCCCGGGACCTCGGCGCCCGAGACCACAGCGCACCCGCTACCCTCCTCGGCTACGTCGACACCGATTACGGACGTCGTGACGTGCACGACGTCCGGGCGGAGGCGCGACTGTGGCGTGACCGTTACGGCGTCACCTCCGTCTTCCTCGACCAGGTGATCTCCGGCACCGGGCCCGACGGGCGCGTCGACGTCGACGCCCTCCTCTCCTTCACCGACCTGGCGAACGCGCTGCGCCGTGACGGTGTGGCGACGCTCGCCG
Organism: Dietzia maris; assembly: GCF_014144855.1. Taxonomy (GTDB): domain Bacteria; phylum Actinomycetota; class Actinomycetes; order Mycobacteriales; family Mycobacteriaceae; genus Dietzia; species Dietzia kunjamensis. The sequence goes on from NZ_JAALDN010000382.1 coordinate 10,996, forward strand.
GCAACCCGGGGACGGTCCCGCATCCGAGGGTCCTCCGGCTCCTCGATGTGACCTGCGTGCGGGAGACCGACCTCGACACCCACCTGACGACCCCCGCACCGCCCGTGCCCGACATCGATTCCGCGAAACTCTGGCATCTCATTTATGACTGCCCACCCGAACGGGTCCGGGAGGCCGTGGAGAGGTCTGCCGAACTCGGCGCCGGCTTCGTGGGTCTCGCTGCGGACGGGTTGCCCCACCCATGGGGGTCGGTCGAGTACCTCAACGCCGACCGGCCCACGATCAGCAGTGCCGGCTGACGTACCCGGGCTCGCCCCGCGGTACGACGTCCCGGTCGCGCAGGAGGATCGAGATCCTCTCACCCCGGGCCCGGCACGCGGCGTCGAACGCCCCTGAGCCGTCGGTGTACTCGATCTCGATCACGCGGTCGCCGTAGACGGACAGGTAGCGGTCGCATTCCGACAATCGTCCCCAGGAGTACCTCTGGCAGTCCTCGGCGATCGCGAAGTCGAAGCCGATCCGGCGGATCTCGTCATCGGTCAGTTCGGCCGCGTTCTTCTGCGCCACGGCCAGACCACGGGCGTGGGCCCGCTCCACCACGAGGCGCGCGTACTCGACCGCATCATCCCTCTTCAGGAGCCCGGAGGACCGCGTCCACGAGTCGAGGTTGTCGGGCTCCACGGCCCGGAAACCGCGCTCGGCGCAGCCCGCCAGCCACCCGTCCACGATCTCGACCAGCCGTGCCCTCTTCGCGTCCGTGGAGATGTCCAGCAAGGGTTCGCCCCAGTCCTCGTCCTCGACAGCGTCCCCGACCCCGTCCCCGGATCTGAGGATCAGATCCGGATGGCGCTCCTCCCAGACCGACGCTTCGTGGGGCTGGGCCTGGAAGGCGTTGACGTAACAGATCGAATAGACGCCGTCCGCCGGCTGGCCCGAACGGTCGCGGATCACCACGTCGACGTCCGACGCGGGCGGGTAGGAGCCGCCGATCTGGTAGTCGACGACTGCGCCCGCCGGCGGCGGCGCGACTCCCTCGACCGGTGTCCCTCCACCTGGCTCGGCCCCCACGTACGGCATACCCGCGGTCGCGTCCGGCTCGGTGCCCAGGGACCCCTGTCCCGAGACGTCGTCGCCGCAGCCGGTCAGTACCATCGCCGCCGTGCACGAGAGGATCACCGCGGAACGGCGGAGGACGATGAGAGCGGCGTGTGTCACCAGATGATCATGCCACCCCCGAGGGCCCGGGACACCCGGGATCCGGTCGGATCCCCATGGTCACCGGCCGACATTCCCGCTTCTCTGTGCCCGTTCGTTTCTCGTGCCTCCCCGGCACGCCATCAGACGTCGAGGAACCTCACATCGCGTGCATTGCGGGTGATGAAGTTGCGCCGCGCGTCCACGTCCTCGCCCATGAGGATCGAGAACAGCTCGTCGGCCGCGGCGGCATCGTCGAGGGTGACCTGGCGGAGCGTACGGACCGCGGGGTCCATCGTGGTCTCCCACAGCTCCTTGGGGTTCATCTCGCCGAGGCCCTTGTAGCGCTGGATGCCGTCGTCGACGTTGATTTTGCGCTTGTTCTCGAGGCCGATCTTGAGCAGTTCGTCCCGCTCGCGGTCCGTGTACGCGAAGTCCGGCTCGCCCTTGCCCCACTTCAGCTTGTAGAGCGGCGGCTGCGCCAGGTAGACGTACCCGTTCTCCACCAGGGGCTTCATGAACCGGAAGATGAGCGTCAGCAGCAGCGTGGAGATGTGCTGACCATCGACGTCGGCATCCGCCATCAGCACGATCTTGTGATAGCGCAGCTTGTCGATGTCGAACTCTTCGTGAATGCCGGTTCCCAGCGCCGTGATGATGGCCTGGACCTCGGCGTTCTTGAGGACCTTGTCGATCCGCGACTTCTCGACGTTGATGATCTTTCCGCGCAGCGGCAGGATCGCCTGGAACATCGAGTCCCGACCCGACTTGGCCGAGCCACCGGCGGAGTCGCCCTCCACGATGTACAGCTCGGACTTCGCCGGATCCTTGGAGCGGCAGTCGGCGAGCTTGCCGGGCAGACCGCCGATGTCGGTGGCCGACTTGCGACGCACCATCTCGCGGGCCTTGCGGGCTGCGACGCGGGCCTGGCTCGACGCGATGGCCTTGTTGATGATGACCTTGGCCTCGGCGGGATTGGCCTCGAACCAGTGTCCGACGTGCTCCGACACCTGTCGCTGAACAAAACCCTTGACCTCGGTGTTGCCGAGCTTGGTCTTGGTCTGACCCTCGAACTGCGGATCCGAGATCTTCGCGGAGAGCACGGCGGCCAGGCCCTCGCGAATGTCATCTCCCGTGAGGTTGGGGTCCTTCTCCTTGATGAGCTTCTTCTCGCGCGCGTACTTGTTGACCAGGGAGGTCAGCGCGGCACGGAAGCCCTCCTCGTGGGTGCCGCCCTCATGGGTGTTGATGGTGTTGGCGAACGTGTGGACGGACTCGGAGTAACCGGAGTTCCACTGCATCGCGACCTCGACCTCGTGGCCGGGCCCCTTGCCCTCGAAGTAGAGGATCGTGGGGTGGATCGAGGTCTTGGACTTGTTGATAGCCGTGACGTAGTCCTTGAGACCGTCCGGGTAGTGGAAGGTGCGCTTGCGCTCGCGGACCTTGACCGGCTCGACGGGCGTCGCCTCGACGGCGTCGGCAGCCTGCGCGCCCTCGGCGAACGCCTGCTCGGCATCCACCGCGTGGGCGAGATCCGACCCCTCGTCGGAACCGGGCGCCGCCTCCGCGCCACTGCCCTCGCTGTCCGCGATCGCGTCCAGCTCGGCGGCCTTCTCGGCACGCGGCCGCCGGTCCGTGAGCGTGATGGTGAGTCCCTTGTTGAGGAACGCCATCTCCTGGAGGCGGCGTGCCACCACGTCGAAGTCGTACTCCGTGCTCTCGAAGATCGTCGGATCCGCCCAGAACCGGACCCTGGTCCCGGTGCCCTCGGCGGGGCCGGCGTCGACCAGTTCGGCCGGGACCGCCATGTCGAAGTCCTGCTTCCACAGGCGCCCGTCGCGCTTGATCTGGACCTCGACCCGGGTGGACAGGGCGTTGACCACGGAGATGCCCACACCGTGCAGACCACCGGACACCGCGTAGGAGTCCGAGTCGAACTTGCCGCCCGCGTGCAGCTGGGTCATGACGACCTGGACGGTGGGCATGCCCTGCTCGTGCATCTCCACGGGGATGCCTCGGCCGTCGTCGATGACCTCGACGCCGCCGTCCTCCAGCAACGTGACCTTGACGCCGGTCGCGTGACCCGCCATCGCCTCGTCGATGGAGTTGTCGACGACCTCCCAGATCAGGTGGTGCAGTCCCCGCGGTCCGGTGGAGCCGATGTACATACCCGGCCGCATCCGGACGGCCTCGAGCCCTTCGAGAACGGTGATCGATGATGCACCGTATTCCTTGGGCCCGCTGTTGTTGGCCTTGCTCTTGGCGTCCGCCACGTGCGAACTCCTCGCGTCTCGGGGGTCTGGGACCGGCCCAGTCTACCTGCGACAACCGTCACGCGGGCCACGGGCACGCCCGGCCCTCACCCGTATGTGTCACGGGGGCCGCGACCGGACACGTGCAGGGGCCCCTTGCGCCAGCTCGGCTTCTCGGGCCCCTCCACCTTGAGACGACGGACATGACCCGGCCCCATGGCGGCCGCGATCTTGCGGAGGATGTCGGCGGACATGAGCCGCAGCTGCGTGGCCCATGCGGTACTCGCCGCTCGGACGTACAGGATTCCCTCCTCGAGGCGCTCCGGGGTGGCGTGCGCCGAGACGTCCTCCCCGACGATCCGGTCCCACTCCGCGAACAGACGCCCGGTGGTGACCTTGTCGTCCCAACCCCGTTTCTTGGCGACCTGGCCCACGAGTTTGCCGAGGGGCTGTGGGTCCCACGGGTCGGCACCGGATCCGGTCCACCCGCGCTTGCGCAGCCGCTTGCCCGCCCCCACCGGGCCGGTCCGTCCCCGGCCGACCTGCTTGCCCTCCGCCCGGGCCCGGGCGCGGGCCTCCTCGAGGGCCTGCTTGGCGATGTCATAACCGCGTTGTGGCGGGTCAGACGGTGTTACGGCGTCCTTGCCGGTTCGGTCCGTCACGGTGTTGCCCTGCTTCCGGTATCGGTGTTGTCGTCGTCGTCCCCGCCACTGTCCGCGTCGCTGACCCCATCATCCCCGCCGGCGGGCTCGCCCGCGCCAGCACCGTCATGCTGACGTCGTGACACCGTCATCGCCGAGTGACGATCCGCTCCCTCGCCCGTCATCACGACGTCATGACGGACCCCGCGCAGCGAGCCCGGGACGTCCTCGCCCACCGCGGCCGTGATGAGGACCTGTTCGACACCGGCCGCGACGTCGGCCAGCGCGGCCCGGCGGTGCCGGTCGAGTTCGGCGAAGACGTCGTCCAGGAGAAGGACCGGTTCCGCCCCGTCGGCACGGAACAGCTCGAGCGATCCCAGTCGCAGCGCCAGGGCGAACGACCACGTCTCGCCGTGACTCGCGAACCCCTTCGCCGGCTCGTCGCCGAGACTCAGGATCAAGTCGTCGCGGTGCGGTCCGACGAGTGACATCCCGCGGTCGATCTCGTCGCGACGCCGCCGCCCGAGCTCGGCGAGCAACACGGCCTCGACGAGTTCCGGATCCGTCAGCTCCGACTCGTCGGGCGCGTCCGCCACGCGGAAACGATAGGCGAGATCGGCGGGACGGGACTCGGGGGCCAGACCCCGATAGGCGTCGACGACGAGGGGCCGCAACTGACGGAGGAGGGCGATCCGACCGGCCACCACGCGTGCTCCGAGTTCGGCCAACCGCCCGTCCCACACGTCGAGGGTGTCCAGCACGGCCGCGGAGTCCTCGGGGCCCCCACGCCGCAGTGCACCGGAGGCCGATTTGAGCAGGGCGGTCCGTTGGCGGAGCACCGAGGAGTACTCGCTGAGGTCACCACCCAGTGCGGGGCGCCGCTGGATCATGAGTTCATCGAGAAGCCGGCGACGTTCGGCCGGCTCGCCACGGACGAGCGCCAGGTCCTCCGGCGCGAACAGCACGGACTGGACCACCCCGAGGACGTCGGACAGTCGTCGGCACGGGGAGGTGTTGAGTCGCGCCCGGTTGGCTTTTCCGGCATTGAGCGCCAGTTCGACGGTCAACTCACGTCCCGCGTTGTGTGCGAGTGCGCCCACCAGTGCGGTTCCGGCACCGGTCCTGATCATCGGCGCGTCGGTCGCCACGCGGTGGGACCGCAGGCTGGCGAGGACCCCGACCGCCTCGAGAACGTTGGTCTTACCGTGCCCGTTGCGTCCGACCAGGGTGGTGACCCCGGGCTCGAGCTCGAGTTCGAGCAGGGGCCAGGAGCGGAAATCGAGGAGCCTGAGATGACGCAGGTGCATACCGGATCGGTTCCGGGGCGGGGCCTCAGCCCGGCAGGCGCACGGGCATGAGCAGGTAGGTGTGGTCGGAATCCACCGGCTGGATCGCGCCGTCCGCGCCGGGCTCCGGGAGGGTCTCGGGTGCCGGACGCAGCACGGCCGGTCGGCTTGCCTGGGTGAACCCGAAGGCGACGCGGCCTGCGTGGACACTGCCGAGACCGTCGAGCAGGTAACCCGGGTTGAACGCGATGGTCAGCGGCTCGCCGACGAAGTCCACCGGAAGGGTCTCGTTGGCCTGGGCGGCGTCATCGCCTCCGGCCGACAGTGCGAGCTCACCATCCGAGAACGCCATGCGCACCTGCACGCCGCGGTCGGCGACGAGCGCGACCCGCTTGATCGCCTGGACGAGCGAGTCCACCTCGACGATCGCGAGTGAGGTGTGCTGCGGCGGCAGCAGCTGGCGGACCTTGGGGAATTCCGCGTCGAGAAGGCGGGTGGTGGTCCGCTGACCGGACACCAGCACACCCAGGATGCCCTCAGCGCCCACATCGGAGCCGGCTCCCAGGCTCAGATCCACGCGACCGCCGTGGCCGGCGGAACGGGTGACCTCGGACAGTGCCTTGGCCGGGATGAGCACCTCGACCGCGACATCCTCGCGGGCCGGCTCCCAGTCGAACTCCCGGATGGCGAGACGGAACCGGTCGGTCGCGATGAGCGTGACGCGGGTGCCCTCGATCTCCATCCGGATGCCGGTGAGCATCGGCAGGGTGTCGTCCTTGCCCGCCGCGACGACGACCTGGGACACGGCCTCGGAGAACGCGTCGACCTCGGCGGATCCGGTGACCTCCGGCATCGCCGGCAGCTGCGGGTAATCCTCGACCGGCATGGTGGGGAGCGTGAACTTCGCGGTACCGCAGGAGATGTACATCTTCTGCGCGGTGACGACGACCTCGACCGGACGGTCCGGCAGGGCACGGGCGATGTCCGCCAGGAGTCGGCCGGACACCAGCGTGCTGCCGGGCTCGGACACCTCGGCCGGCACGGATACCTGCGCCGAGGTCTCGTAGTCGAACCCGGAGATCGTCAGTCCCGAATCGGCCTCGAGCAGCACCCCGCCGAGGATCGGGACCGAGGGACGCGAGGGCAGCGTGCGTGCCACCCAGGCCACGGAATCCGCGAAGTCCTCGCGGGTGACGCGGAACGTCGGATCCGTGATCTCCATCGATGACCTCTTTCAGGCGGGGGTGGATACCGGGATCCGGTATCTGGACGATTGGTCGGTTCAAGCTCGTATTGGTTCAAGCTCGTATTGCACGTTTCCGCCGCCGGGGGCGGAGCGTCTCCATGAGAGTAACCGCTCGGACCGACAGCGGACACACGGACTCGGCGTAACCCGGTCAAGCAGGCTCGCCGTTCCACATCCCTACTTCTAACAAGAACTATCTAGAGAGATAAGAGGTAGTAGTAGGTCCTGTGAAATTGTGAGCCGAGGCCTGTAATCACAGGTCTGTGCCGATTTCGTGGTGTGGACGCAGTCGTGCGATCTTGTGATTTGCCTCCCGACCCCGGTGGAATCACAAGAGTCCGTCCACCGTCTGTCCACCGTCGGTCCACAAGACTCCACAGGGTTGTCCACAGCTGTGAAGGGTGTGACAAAGGGTGTGTGGGGGTCCCGGATGCGTCTCGCGACGCCTTCTGGTGCGTGTGGAATGACCCGTGATGAGGCCCTTGAATCGGACGAAGTGTGCGCGTCTCGACAGCGAGACCCGGGAGTCACACGGTTCGTCTTCCGTCGGGCGGGGTCTTTCTCGCGAATCGGGGCGGGTATCCGTTCGGGGCGGAACGCCGGACTCGGCAGGGGGCCGCACAGGGCCTGTTACAGCCTCTCGCAGCGGTCCTGGGTCCGCGCACCCGGGCGTGCGGACGCCATCGGGCGTCGATCTGTTGCTGCCGCCGTCGCCGACCGTCATCTGCGTCGCGTTCGGTGTCGGCAGAGGGCCGGCCGGAGACGCGGGGGCGAGAACAAGCGGGGCCGGGCACAAGCGGCGGCGGGCACAAGCGGCGGCGCGAGCGCACAGCGTGGGTGAGTTCCGGTGTGGAGCTCAGAGGGACCGCGAACGCTCCTTGATCCGGGCCGTCAGCTCCTGGATCTGGTCGTACGTGCGCCGGTCGTCCTTGATCTCCTTGAGGATCTTGCGCTGGGCGTACATGACCGTCGTGTGGTCCTTGCCACCGAAGGTGACGCCGATCTTGGGAAGCGACAGGTCGGTCAGCTCGCGACACAGGTACATGGCGATCTGGCGGGCCCGCGACAACGACCGGGTCTTGGAGGTGCCGCACAGTTCGTCGATGCTCGTGGAGAAGAACTCCGCGGTCACCGCCATGATGGTCGCGGCCGAGATCTGTAGGGAGTCGTCGTCCGAGACGACATCACGGAGCACTACCTCCGCGAGCGGCACATCGATCTCGTGGCCGTTGAGGGAGGCGAACGCCACCACCCGGATGAGAGCTCCTTCGAGCTCACGGATGTTGCGCTGGACCCGCGTCGCGATGAGCTCGAGGACGTCCCTCGGGACCACGTAGTTCTCGGACTTGGCCTTCTTGTCGATGATCGCGATACGCGTCTCCAGCTCGGGTGGCTGGATATCGGTGATCAGACCCCACTCGAACCGGGTGCGCAGGCGGTCCTCCAGCGGCTGCAGTTGCTTGGGCGGCCGGTCGGACGAGATCACGATCTGCTTCTGCGCGTTGTGGATCGTGTTGAAGGTGTGGAAGAACTCCTCCTGGACCTGTTCCTTGCCGATGAGGAACTGGATGTCGTCCACCAGGAGAATGTCCGCCTCGCGGTACCGCTTCTTGAACATGTTCTGGCGGCCGTCGCGGACGGAGTTGATGAAGTCGTTGGTGAACTCCTCGGTCGAGACGTACTTGACCTTCTGCTCGGAGTACATCCGCAGGGAGTAGTGCCCGATCGCGTGGAGCAGGTGGGTCTTGCCCAGACCGGACTCGCCCCAGATGAACAGCGGGTTGTACGCACGGGCCGGTGCCTCGGCGACCGCCAGTGCGGCGGCCCGGGCGAAACGGTTCGAATTGCCCTGGACGAAGGCGCTGAACGTGTAGCGCTCGTTCAACCCGGGCGCGGTCGCGGCAGACAACGCCTCGTCGCGGTCGCTGCCGTGGAGGAGTCGCTCGGCGGCGATCTGCTCCTCGGTCATCCGCCGGGGGCGGGTCGTGGCGGGCGGGTGCTCGTCCTCCGCACCGGGGCCGTGGATGTCCTCCGCGTCGATGGCCGGGTGGTCGGCGTCGTCCGTCGGTAGTTGAGCCCCGGCGAGTGACGTGTCCACCTTGACGGCCAGATCGATCGGCTCCCCGAGCTGCGAGCTCAGTGCGCGCGTGATGGGACCGCGGAGGATGGACTCGATGTTGTCGCGGGCGAAGGCCGACGGGGCGGCGAGCATCGCGAAACCGTTGACCACGGCGATCGGCTGGACGAGCCGGAGCCACGCCTGCTGCTGGCGCGACAGGGCCGGATTGTCGTCACTGGCCAGTTCCGGATCGGTCAGCTTGTCGAGGACGGCACTCCACACGTGTTCGAGTTCAGGAGACACGGTGGGCGGTCTCCTCTCGTCGGGTGTCGGGCGTTGCTGGTGGTCCGGGTTGCCGGCGGGACCGGGAACCACACTCTATCCACAGGCTCCGACCCAGGTCCACCGAGGTATCCACATGGTTGTCCACAGCTGTGGGAAGACAGACCCCTCCCGTCGGTTCGCGGGTAGGTCATCGGTGGGGAGGGGTCGGAGGTGCTTGTTCGGATTCACGTCGCGTCTTGCAGCCCTGGTGGGGCTCGCCTGAGGAATGACGGTAACAACATGGTGATCCGGGGGGCAACCCTCAAGATAGACTGGAGGGCGGATGTCAAGCATCGCGGCCGTGGGCGTGTCGTTGTGGCCAGGAAACTGGTATCAGTGAGACGAATGGGATTACACGGTTTGGCGGCCGACGCCTCGGGCGCGTAATCTTGAGCAGTCTGTCGTGCGCCCGTGGGCGCCCGGCGCGTCGTGGTGCCGCCGTCCTTCGGTGATTCGACGACGTCTCGAACTCGATCGGGCGCTGGACACGGCGCCGACTTCACGTGAGGAGCCAACCATGGCCAAGGGCAAGCGGACCTTCCAGCCGAACAACCGTCGTCGTGCCAAGGTGCACGGCTTCCGTCTGCGCATGCGCACCCGCGCCGGTCGCGGCATCGTCGGCGCCCGCCGGCGTAAGGGCCGCGCGTCGCTGACGGCCTGATTCCGGCCGGGGTGGCGGGTGCTCCCCAGGTCGCACCGGCTCCACCGTTCCGCTGACTTCGCGACGGTGGTGCGCAAGGGTGCCAGGAAGGGCCGCCGCACCATGGTCGTACACGCCCACGTGGACTCCTCGGATGTCCGCGTGGGCGGTCCGCGTTTCGGGCTGGTTGTCAGCAAAGCCGTCGGGGACTCGGTGACTCGTCACCGCGTCAGCCGACGGCTTCGTCATATCGCGGGCGGCCTGCTGGACGAGGCCGGCGACGATCTCCTGGTGGTGATCCGGGCCAACCCGGCCTCCGCGGGTGCGTCGCACGACGACCTCGTGCGGGATATGCGCGCGGGGCTCGCCGCTGCCGCCGCTCGCGCCAGGGGCTCGTCGTGAGCACGGGGCGCCCGGGTCCCATCGCGCGGATCCTGTTGTGGATGCTCGACTTCTACCAGAAGGGCATCTCCCCCTGGACCCCACCGAGCTGCCGATTCGAACCCACGTGCAGTAGTTACGCCGTCGAGGCGGTACGCGTCCACGGAGCCTGGTACGGCACCTGGCTCTCGGTGTGGCGTCTCCTGCGCTGTGGGCCGTGGACACCGGGCGGGTGGGATCCGGTCCCCCGGCCCCGTGCACCTGATCCACCGGGCCACGAGCCCCACGAGCACACCGACAATTCTCGAACGTAGCTAGGACTCCACCACCCATGTCGTTCATCACCAACCCGTTGGTCTATTACCCGATCTCCGGCATCCTCTGGTTCTGGCACAAGATCTTCGCGTTCCTCGGCGGTCTGCTCCCCTGGGTGGAGGCGCCGGATTCCAACGGGGTCATCTGGGCCCTGTCGGTGATCTTCCTCGTCTTCACCCTCCGCGCGATGCTGTTCTGGCCGGCGGCAAAACAGATCCGCTTCTCCCGCAAGATGCAGGAGATGCAGCCCAAGATGAAGGAGCTGCAGAAGCGGTACAAGAACGACCGCGAGAAGTTGGCGGTCGAGACCCGGAAGCTGCAGAAGCAGGAGGGGTTCAACCCCCTCCTGGGTTGCCTACCGATGCTGATCCAGATCCCGGTCTTCCTGGGTCTGTTCCACGTGCTGCGGTCGTTCAACCGGATGGGTTCGCAGTTCGGCGCGCTCGGGATGAGCGCCGAGGAGACGCGCAACACGGGCAACTACGTGTTCAACGCGGACGAGGTGCAGAGCTTCCTCGACGCCCGCCTGTTCGGTGCTCCGCTCTCGTCCTTCATCTCCCAGCCGGTCGAGCAGTTCCAGGCGTTCGTGGAGCCGGGCGCGATGCTCGACTTCGCCCGGTGGAACATCATTCTCGTCGCCATTCCGCTGATGATCGTCTCGGCGGTGACGACTCACTTCAACGCGCGGATCTCCCTGTCCCGCCAGTCGCCTGAGGCCGCGGCGAACCCGCAGGCCAAGATCATGAACCAGCTCATGCTGTGGGCCTTCCCCATCGGCATCCTGGTGACCGGTGCGTTCTGGCCGATGGCGATCCTCGTGTACATGGTCACGAATAACCTCTGGACCCTCGGCCAGCAGTACTTCCTGTACGAGAAGATGGCCAAGGAGGACGACGCCGCGGCCCTCCTGCGGCGCGAGGAGCAGAAGGCGCTCGCACCGCGGGTGGGTGTGAAGCCCACCAAGCCCAAGAAGAACCGCGCCGCCGCGACGGGAGCCGGCGTGGTGTCGGATCCGGCCGGGGAGGTGGGTACCGCGACGGTGGACGACGACGAGGTGATCGACTCCGACCCGGGGCCTGCGGTCGCTCCGGCATCCGCTCCACGCCCGGGTCAACGGCCTCAGGCTCCCGGCGGGCAGCGCAGTAGACCGGCCCAGAAGGGATCGGGTTCGAGTCCCAAGAACAAGAAGAAGAAAAAGAAGCGTTGACCCGCTAGGGAAACGTGAGTGGACAAGGTCCCCGATGCTCCGGCGTCGGGGACCTTGTCCCATACTTGGGGTAGATAGTCGTCGCACCCCCGGGGTTCGGCGATCGGCGGTCACGACGGAGGCAGGTCCATGTCCAAGAGGAACATCGAGGTGTCCGAGGAACGATTGGTCGAGGAGGGCGAGGTCGCTGGCGACTATCTCGAGCAGTTCCTCGACATCCTCGATTTCGACGGGGACATCGATCTGGACGTCGAGGGTGATCGGGCTGTGGTGAGCATCGTGGGCGGCGACGACTTGGATACGTTGGTCGGCTCGGACGGGTCGGTGTTGGACGCTATCCAGGAGTTGACGCGTCTCGCGGTGCAACAGGAACTCGGCGATCGGAGTCGGTTGATGCTCGACATCGCCGGCTGGCGTGAGGCGAAGCGCGAAGCTCTGACCGAATCCGGCCGCGTGGCAGCGCAGCGGGTTCTCGAGTCAGGTGAGTCGGAGGAACTCGAGCCCATGACGCCGTTCGAACGCAAGATCATCCACGATGCGATCGCGGAGATCGATGGTGTCACCTCGGACTCGACCGGCGTCGAGCCCAACCGCCGGGTGGTGGTCCTGCCCGGGTGACGGGCGGCTCGGGGCAGGGGTGCGAGCCGGACGGCTCGCACCCCTGATCTGTGTCCGAGGGTCTAATGACAATGATGTGATTCACCGGCGGTGTTTCACGTGAAACAGTGGCTTTGCGGCCGCGAGAAGGAGCGCGAGACCATGAACGGACACACGGGCCACGAAGCGTCACGTGACAGCGACGGGGCTTCCAGGACTGCGGGTGAGACACCGGCCGAACCGGGCTCGATGTCCGGCTCCGGTGATCTGCCCTCGCCCCCGCCCGCTGCCGCTGAAGTGTTCGGTGATCGGTTGGGTCTCGCGACGCGGTACGTCGATTTCCTCGCGACGGCCGGGCTCGAGCGCGGGTTGATGGGTCCGCGTGAGCGTCCTCGACTGTGGGATCGGCACGTCCTCAACAGTGCGGCTGCTGAATCTCAGCTGGCGCAGGGCGTGTCTGTCGTCGATATCGGGAGCGGCGCAGGCCTCCCTGGTATCCCCCTGGCGCTCGCGCGCCCAGATCTGACGATCACTCTGGTCGAGCCACTTCTCCGTCGGGTCACGTTTCTCGAGGAGATCATCGCCGAGCTCGGCATCGATGTCCGTGTCATTCGGGGTCGCGCCGAGGAGAAACCGGTCATCGTCGAGGCGGGCGAGGCGGACGTCGTGACGTCCCGGGCAGTGGCACCGCTGGCGAAGCTCGCCGGGTGGTCTGCTCCGCTGCTGAAGGTGGGCGGCCGTATGGTTGCCCTCAAGGGCGAGTCGGCAGTCGACGAGGTCGAGCGTGATCGTGCGGCGCTCGGCAAACTCGGGTTCGACGACGTTCGCGTCGAGACCGTCGCTGCCCCGGATGCCGAACCGACGAGGCTGGTGATCGGCACCCTGGCGACTAGGATGGGGGGCCGTGGCTCCCGATCCCGCGGACGCGGGCGTCGGTCTCACTGAGGCCTGACGGGGACGTGTCCAGTGTCGGTTTCACGTGAAACAATGGCACCCACACGGCGGCAGGCTCGCCGCGCTCAGGATGCAACTCGAAAGGTGACGGATGTCCTACGACGAGACCCCGATCTTCGCGGCCGCGCGCCAGGCGAACGAGGTCCTCCACGGGGATGCACCGGCACTCCCCCGTCCCGAGTCGCCGCGGATCGTGACGATCGCAAACCAGAAGGGCGGGGTGGGCAAGACCACGTCCACCGTCAACCTCGCCGCTGCTCTCGCTCTGGGTGGGCTCGGGGTGCTCGTGATCGATATGGATCCGCAGGGCAATGCGAGTACGGCGCTCGGTGTCGATCACCGCGAGGGCACACCGTCGAGCTATGACCTTCTGATGTGGGAGGCGTCCGTCGATGAGTTGATGCAGAAGAGTCCCCACGCCGAGCGCTTGTTCTGCGTACCTGCGACCATCGATCTCGCGGGATCGGAGATCGAGCTGGTCGGGCTCCCCCAGCGGGAACGACGTCTCGCCGAAGTCCTCCTGCCGGAGGACTTGCAGTCGCTCGGTATCGACTACGTCTTTCTTGACTGTCCGCCCTCGCTCGGTCTGCTCACCGTGAATGCGATGGTCGCTGCTCGCGAGGTCCTCATCCCGATCCAGTGTGAGTACTACGCCCTCGAGGGAGTGGGTCAGCTTCTCCGTAACGTCGAACTCATCCAACAACATCTGAATACGGATCTGGAGATCTCGACCATCATGCTGACGATGTACGACGGACGCACCAAGCTCGCCGAGCAGGTCGCCGGTGAGGTCCGGAAGCACTTCGGTGACACCGTGTTGCGGACGGTGATCCCGCGAAGCGTCAAGGTGTCCGAGGCACCGGGTTACGGGATGACCATCCTCCAGTACGACGCGGGGTCGCGCGGTGCACTGGCCTACCTGGACGCCGCCCGCGAGATCAATGCACGGGGAGGGCCGGCCGGTCCGGGAGAACTCGTATCCACGCCCACCGCGGGTGAAGCTGAGGGCGTCGACCGCCCGGAGGAGAACTGATGAGCCAGCAGCGTAAGGGCGGTCTCGGGCGGGGTCTCGCGGCCCTCATCCCCACCGGCCCCGACGAAGGGCCTCGGCTCGGAAACGACGCCGCCGACCTGATCCTGGGGCCTCGAGGTGGCGGTCCGCGTACCACTCCCCCACGTCCGCGCTCGTCCGGCGCCGGGAATCGGGGTCCGGCGGATACGGAGCTCACCGGTACCGCGTCATCGACGGCCCGCGCGGCCGAGACCGGCTCGCACGCCGACACCGGCTCGCACGCCGACGATGGTTCACCCGTTTCACGTGAAACAACAGAGTTGGTGGACCCCGGCGCCGTCTACCGTGAGATCTCCCCGGCCGAGATCGACCCCAACCCGAAGCAGCCCCGCACCCACTTCGATGAGGAGGCGTTGGCCGAACTCGCTCATTCCGTCAAGGAATTCGGACTCCTCCAGCCCATCGTCGTCCGTGAGATGTCCGGTGGGCGCTATCAGCTCATCATGGGTGAGCGACGCTGGCGGGCGAGCCAGCGCGCGAAGCTCGAGACGATTCCGGCGATCGTTCGGCAGACCGACGACGAGGATCTGCTGCGGGACGCTCTGCTCGAGAACATCCACCGGGTACAGCTCAACCCTCTCGAAGAAGCCGCCGCCTACCAGCAGCTGCTGGAAGAGTTCGACGTGACCCAGTCAGAACTCGCGACCCGCATCGGCCGATCCCGCCCCGCGATCACCAACAGCATCCGCCTGCTCCAGCTGCCGACCGCCGTACAGCGGCGGGTCGCGGCTGGTGTCCTGTCAGCGGGACATGCGCGCGCACTCCTGGGCCTCGAGGCGGGGGCGCCGGCACAGGACGAGCTCGCCGCCCGGATCGTCGCCGAGGGCCTGTCGGTGCGGGCGACCGAGGAGCTCGTCACCCTCGCCAACCGCGATCCCGGGGACACCACGGACAAGCCAAAGCCCCCGCCCCGCGGACGCCAGCGCAACCCGGAGCTGGAGGCGGTGGCGGGTCGGCTGTCAGACCGCTTCGAGACCTCCGTGTCGGTCACGATGGGGCGCCGTAAGGGACGTATCACCATCGACGTCGGCGACACCGATGATCTGGCCCGGGTACTCGCACTTCTCGAGGGCGGGTCGACCGCAGCGCCGCGATGATCTCCCTCCGCCCGCTGGACCTGTCGGCGGTGGACCAGCTGGGTCCTCGCGCCCGGCGTTGCGTCTATTGGCAAACCGACGGTGAGCAGTCCCCGGGAGATCCGGAGTTCGAGAAGGAAGCGTGGATCTCACACGTATCCCTGGAATGGGGTGTCTGCGGCCAGCTCGCCACCTACGGGGACCGATCGACGGCTGCCGCCTTCTACGCCCCCCCGGGGATGGTGCCGCGGGCAACGTGCTTCCCGACCTCGCCCGTCGGCGCTGACGCTGTGCTGCTCGCCGGCATGAGTGTCGAGCACGGCGCACCGGCAGGGGTACTGACCGCGTTGCTCGACGCCGTCGTCGTCAATGTTCGAAGCCGCGGAATCAAGGCCATCGAGGCCTTCGGGGTCACGTCCGAGGACCCCGGGCATGTTACGTCACGTGACGGGTGCGGCGCGGACTCGTGCGTGCCGGGGATGAGCTTTCTGGTCGAGCACGGTTTCACGGTGGTGGCACCCCACGAGACCCATCCCCGCCTCCGGCTCGATATCGAGAGCGAGCACTTGTGGAAGGCGGATGTGGAGCGCGCCCTCGATCAGCTCTTCGCCGAACACGGATTCGCCACCCGGCGGCTCGGGGTGCTGTCGGGCGCGTCGGCGAGCGCCGTCGCCCGGGGGCTCTGACACCCCGGGAATCACGACACCCCGGTCCCGACTCCCCCGGGGTGGCCGGAGCCGCGATCAGTCGCGCTGGCGCTGCTCGTAGTCGATGAGGTCGTCGACGGACATCGACCCGGTGGGATGATCGTCCTCGTCGAGGAGGTACAGACGTTTCACGCCCACGAGGATCGAGTCGATGATGGTGTCCTGGGCGGCACGATCGCCGAGGATCTCGAGATCCTGCGGGTTGTACGCGTAGCCCAGGTAGATCTGCACGGACGGCATGCGGGTCATTCGCAGCAACGGCCAGCTCCGGCCATGGGTCCGGCAGTCGCGAAGAGTGGTGCGGCTGACGATCTCCCGCTGGATGAAGCCGGATAGGGCCTCACCGAGCATGGACTCCGCGCCGAGCGAGTTTCCGAAGTAGAACGTCGCGACCCCGTTGCCCACCGGATTCGGGTGGCGGTCCAGGCGGAGCGAGATGATGAGATCGGCGTTGAACGCGTTGGCTATCTCGGCGCGCTCGGGATCGGTCGGGATCATCGCCTCGGGCCGGGAGAGGAAGACCTCCACGCCGGCCTGGTTCATCCGCTCGGAGAGCCGCCGGGTGATGTCCCAGAGCAGTTCCGCGTCGGTGATGGTCCCGTAGGGGGTGTCGATCCGGATTGGATTCTCGGACCCACTGGGGCCGGGATCGAGGACGATCCGTTTACCGGCGAGCATGGGACCGGAGGTGCGGGCCCGCTCCTTCTCGACGAGAGAGGCGACGTCCCCGCCCTTGAACAGGGTCGAGAAGCGGCTCAGGGTGTCCAGGGTCTCGGCACCGACCACACCGTCCGCGGGGAGCGCGCAGTCGCGCTGGAAGTCGGTGACGGCCGCGTGCGTGAGGGGGCCGAAAGTCCCGTCCACCAGGCCGGCGTAGAACCCGAGCTCGCCGAGTCGTCGCTGCAGTTGGGCGATATCGTCCCCCGCCATCGGCCTGGAGACGATATAGCTCAGGTCCCGGGTCCCCAGCACGTGGCTGGCGTCGTGGAGCGCGGCCTGGGTGGCCGGACCCACGATACCGTCGGAGATCAGCGCACGCGCCTGCTGGAAGGCCAGAACGGCCTTCTCCAGGTCGGCGTCGAAGACGGCGTCGGTACGCGCGAGCACTGACCCGGTCTCGGGCTCGGTGACCCCGACCGACTCGATGTTGTGCAGCAGACCCATGCCCGCGAGGGTGGCCCGGATGGCGGCCACCTCGGGCCCACGGTCACCACGCCTCCACGCCATGGGTCTCCTCCCGCTCTCCTAGTGTTGGGTACCCGGATGAACTTACCGCCTCACACGCGGACATGCCCCGTCCGCGCCGGGCGGTGGGGGAACGCCACGGGGGAGCGCCACAGCGTAGCGACACAGGGTAGCGACCCGGTGCCGCAGGCGTGTGTGTCAGGCGCCGAGAACGTCGCCCAGCTCGGCTCGGAGCGCCGACTTGGACTTGGCGCCCGTGATGCGCTTGACCGGCTGTCCCTCCGAGAACAACAGCATCGCGGGGATCGCGGTGATCTGGTACTCGGCGGCGAGTTCCTGGTTGGCTTCGACGTCGACCTTGGCCACGGTCAGCTTGTCCGCCTCCGAGCCCGCCAGCTCGTCGAGGACCGGCGCCATCATGGTGCACGGGCGGCACCATGTGGCCCAGAAGTCCACGAGAACGGGCTTGGAGCCGCTGGCGGTGAGCACGGCGTCGGCGAAGTCGGCCTCGGTGACGTCGATGATGTTGGGGGTGTCGGCCATGAGGTGGTCCTTTCGGGTGGGTGGACGGGGCCCGGTTGTTCCGGGCCCGGTGCGGGCTCAGGCCTGCTCTGCGAGCCAGCGCTCGGCGTCGATCGAGGCGGCGCACCCCGAACCGGCGGCGGTGATGGCCTGGCGGTAGCGCTTGTCGACGAGGTCGCCACAGGCGAACACCCCGGGAAGGGAGGTGGCGGTGGTCTGACCGGTGAGGACGTAGCCGTCCTCGTCGACCTCGACCTGGTCGCGGGCCAGCTCGGAACGGGGATCGTGGCCGATCGCGACGAACATGGCGGCGGTCTCGAGCTCACTGGTCTCACCGGTGACGGTGTCGCGCAGACGGAGTTTCTCGACCGAGCCGGTCGCGCCGGCCAGCACCTCGTCCACGGCCGTGTTGAGGATGAACGAGATCTTCTCGTTCTCCCGTGCCCGCTCGAGCATGATCTTGGAGGCGCGGAACTCCTCACGGCGGTGCACGATCGTCACTGAGGAACCGAACTTGGTGAGGAAGGTGGCCTCCTCCATGGCGGAGTCGCCGCCGCCGACCACGACGATCGGCTTGTCGCGGAAGAAGAATCCGTCACACGTGGCGCACGAGCTCACGCCCCGGCCGAGGAACTCCTGCTCCCCCGGGACCCCGAGGTAGCGGGCCGCGGCACCCATCGCGAGGATCACGGCGCGGGCGCGGTGTTCCTCCTCGCCGACCCGGACGGTCTTGATGTCCCCGGCGAGGTCCATGGACGTCACGTCCTCCATCCGGAGGTCGGCCCCGAACCGCTCGGCCTGCTCACGCATCTGCATCATGAGATCGGGGCCCATCATGCCCTCGGCGAAGCCGGGGAAGTTCTCGACCTCGGTCGTGGTCATGAGCGCTCCACCGAACTGGGAGCCCTCGAAGACGACGGGCTTGAGCTCGGCCCGCGCGGAGTAGATGGCGGCGGTGTACCCGGCCGGGCCGGATCCGACGATGATGACGTCGTGGACGGTGTCGCTCATGAGTTCTCGGGGCTCCTCGGGCGGTTGGTGGCTCGTGAGTCGGAACCGGCATCAGGTGCCGGGTCTTCTAGTGGCCACAACACCCCGGGGGGCTGCCTTGTTCCCGCGCCCGCCCACCGGGTGACGGGAGGAACACCCTCACACGGTGAGGGTGACCCCCTCGAGCAGGGCCGCGAGTTTCGCGCGGCCACGGGAGCACCGGCTCTTCACGGTGCCCGGGGGGATGTTGAGCAGGTGGCTCGCCTCGGCGACGGTGCACCGCAGCATGTCGACGACGACGACGGCGTCCCGCTGATCGTCGGGCAGTTCCGCCAACGCCTCGGCCACGATGATCGCGTACGCCGGGTCCTGGTGGAAGTGGTCACGCAGGGTGACCTGTTCGTGCAGGGACGGGGTGAGCTGGGTGTGGGTGCGCAGGCGCTGGGCCCGCATCTTGTCCAGGCAGGCGTTGACCACGATGCGGTAGAGCCACCCCTGCACCGGGCAGGCGTGGCGGAAGGTGTCCGCCTTCCGGTACGCCGAGACGAGAGCCTCCTGCAGGGCCTCGGCGGCGTCGTCGCGGTTGAACGACGTGCGGATGGCCAACCGCCAGAGGTAGTCGTAGTGCCGCCGGACGAGGGCGGAGAAGGCGTCGGGGTCGCCGGCGACGTGCGCGTCCAGCAGTTCGGCGTCGGACAGCGGGGACTCGGCTGTCAGTGCGGGCCGGGCCCTGGGAACGGACTCTGCCCTGAGAACGGACCCTGCCCCGGGAGCGGACTGGGCGCTGAGCGGGGATTCCGCGCCTGCGGGCGGGGCAGGGGAACCCGCCGCGGTGGGGACGGCGGTACCGGTGTTCACGGCCGTCACCGTAACCCGGCCGGGCCGCCCGTGGGGACGTCTCCCGGCCGGTCAGCGGGTCAGTTCGACCTCGCTGATCGTGGCCTCGTAGGACTGGGCACCGGAGGTACCCAGGCGGGTGATCCACACCAGGACGTACCCGGACTCCCGCGGGTCATCGATCGTCACGGTGGCCGACCCGTCGCGGACGGTGCCCGCTCCGAGACGGGTGGTCTCGTCGAGTGACTCCGGAGAGGCACCGGGCGCGGACCGCACCTCGAAGCGCACGCCGTCATCCCCCGAGCGGAGCACCACCCGTCGGACCTCCTGCTCACCGTCCAGTGTGAGCATCAACCCGATACCCGGCTTGTAGGCCGACGGGCCGTCGCCGATCTGGGACCGGTAGGCGTCGCTGGACCACGAGGTGGACCGGTCACCGTCGACCACGTTGGGGGCATCCGCCGAGTTCTCCGCGACGCCGTTCGAGGACGAGGGCTGCCAGGTGGTGACGGTCGACACGGAGACCGGGGTGGTCGGGGTGGCCTCCTCCGCCTCGTCCGCCTCGTCCCCGGTGTCACCTGCGGCGGAGTCATCGGCCGCGGGCTCGGCGGTCTGGGCGGCGCGACTGGCCTGGGCGGCTCGTTCGATCGCGTCGAGCTGCTGTGAGAGCGGGGTGTCGTTGCGGGTGCCGCCGAACCCCCCGAGCATCCACGTGAACAGCAAGGCGATCACCACGACCGCGGCCGCGCCGGTCCCGGCCATGATCTGCCAGCGGCGCTTCTGGACCTCCGGGTCCGGCTCGCTGTACGGCGCGGGTTCGAAACCCGCCTCCGCCGAGGACCACTCCGCCGGCGATCCCTCCGCCGACGACCACTCCCCCGACGTCCATCCCGTCGCCGCGGCGCCCGACGGGTAGGCGACCCGGGAGGAGGCCCCGGGGGCGGCGCGCCGCGGCCCGCCGACGCGATCGGTCACCATCGCCCTCACGGTGGCCGCCGAGCTGACCGACGACCCGTCGAGAGACCGCATGGCCAGCACCGCGGATTCCGGCGCCACCCCGGTACCGGCCACCGTGGGGTCGAGGACCTCGTCGTCGTCGTCCCTCCGGGCGGGACCGGGCCGACCGTCGGTCGGTTCGTACAGATCGGAACCCTCGGGCAGCGGGAGCGGCCACGCTCCGGTGAGCAGCGCG
>NZ_JAALDN010000383.1 GCF_014144855.1 Dietzia maris
CACGTCGGACCTGGCGTCGTCCCCGTCGCGGACCCCGGGGAAGGCCAGGACGGCGCGCCCGTCCTCGGTGAGACGGATCCGGTCGGGCGAGTCGAGGCCCAGGGTCAGGCCCACCTCCTCGGCACGGGTCGCGGCGTCCGCCAGACCCCACACCGCGCCCACGGCGGAGTCGGGGTCCGGCTCGGCCACGGCCGCGGCGAGACTGCGTCCGGGGATCCACTCCGAGACCACGATGCCGCCCGCGCGGCCGCGGATGACGTCGAGCACGCGCGCCAACCCGTCCGCGTAGACCGTGGTGAGCGCGACGGTACGGTCGAGCACCCCCGTCGCCGAACCCGGGGGCTGCTCGCCGGGGAGTGGGTCGACGAAGGTCAGGGCGACGAACCTCCCCAGGCGCCGGTCGCGGGCCTTCCAGAAGGACTGGCCGGCGACACCACCGCACGGTTCGAGGAGCTCGTACCTGCCGCCGGAGACCAGGCCGCCGACGGTCAGACGCGGTGGCGACGAGGCGGTGTCCGGTGCCGGGGCTCCAGTCTGTTCACCCACCCGTTGACCCTCCTCGCCTGGCGCGGCAGCCCGTCAGGAGGCGCCGCTCGTGATCCCTGAGTGTACGTACCGGCCCCGCGTGGATTCGACTATCTCCTCAGACGCCCCACGAGTCCGCGGAGAACGGGGGTGATCGAATCGAGTTCCGGCAACCGCGACCGCGACAGGATCAGACCGGTCACCGCGAGGGTGATGACGGCGGCGACTCCGGCACGCAGGACGAACCCGATGCTGCCGACCGCGTCGGTGAGGGCGTCCATCGGCAGGATCGTGTCCACGGCGAGCGCGACCAGGGCGCCGGCGATCGACGCGCCGAGGGTCCACGAGGCCGACCGGAGGGTCTCGCGACCACGCAGGGACCCCAGTTTCGACCGCAGCAGGATGAACCCGGCGACGGCGCCGACGACCCAGCCGATGCCGTTGGCGAGGGCCAGGCCGATCACCACGTGGGACCGCTGGTCGGCGACCACGGGGACGAGGAGCGACAGGACCACGCGGACCACGGTGATCGCGAGGATCATCGCCGTCGGCGTCCAGTAGTCCTCGCGGGCGTAGAACACCCGCTGCTGCAGCAGGACCACGGCGTAGGGCACCAGCGTGAACGCGCCGAAGGTCAGGGTCAGGCCGAGCACCTGGGCGCTCTCGGCGTCGAAGTTCCCGTAGCGGAACAGGCCGGTGGCGATCGTCGGGCCGAAGGCGGTCATGAACGCGATGATCGGCAGCAGCCCGAACAGCGACAGCCGCGTCCCCAACGAGATGTCCCGCACCACCGCGTCGTTGCGGCCGGCCACCCCGTTGTCCGCCAGGCGGGGGTTGATGGCGGTGAGCAGGGTGACGCCGATGATCCCGTACGGCACCTGCAACAGCAGCCAGTAGGTCTGATAGATGGCGATGGCGGCCTCGTCCGCCGCCGACCCGATGCGGTTGGTCATGACCAGACCGAACTGCGAGATGAGGACGTAGGTCACACCGGCCAGCGCGTGCCCGCCGAACTGCTTGATGCGGGGGTCCAGACCCCACTGGGGGCGCAGGTCCACGCCCGCGCGACGCAGGGCCGGCACCAGCACCGCCGCCTGCAGCACCACGCCCAGGGTGGTGCCCAGGCCCAGCAGCAGGATGGGCGCGCTGAGCAGGTTGACCGGCGCGGCCGGGTCGATGCCGCTGCCGACCACCGCGAACAGCACCAGTGTCGCGATGGCCACCAGGTTGTTCCACACCGGCGCCCACGCCCCGGGACGGAAGACACCGTTGTAGTTGAGGATCGCGAGCATCACCGAGAACACGCCGTAGAAGAAGATCTGCGGCAGCAGCAGGAACGCGAACGCGGTGGCCAGGTTGGTGTTGACCTCGCCGTCGCCCAGGTTGAGCTCGGTGAGCAGCGGCGCGCACGCCACCGCCACGACGGTCGCCCCCAGTGCCAGGACCGAGGTCACGGTGAGCAGGCGCCGGATGAAGGACACGCCCCCGTCCTCGTCCTCCTGTGCGGCCTTGGCCAGCAGCGGCATGAACATCGCGGTGAGCACCGAACCCAGGACGAGCTCGGTGATCATGTTGGGCAGCGTGTTGGCGGTGTTGAAGGCGGACGCCACGGCGGGGCCGAGCACGGTGAGGATGAGGATCATCCGGACGAACCCGGTGATGCGGCTCGCGAGGTTGGCCACGGCCATCGATCCCGTCGAGCGCATCACCGACGCGTCGGAGGAGTCGCGGGTCCGCGCCCCGGTCCCCCCGCCGGGCGTCTCCGGGCGCGCTGCGGACCGCTCCGGGGTCGGGGCGATCGGCCGCGC
>NZ_JAALDN010000384.1 GCF_014144855.1 Dietzia maris
CGGTGGGCTACCGCGGCGTGGCGGTGCCCGGGGTGCCGTTCGACCCCGCGTCCGCGACCATCCCCAGCCGCGAGGGCCGCGTCCTCGACGCCGCCGACGGCCGCGAGGTGCCCGGGCTCTACGTGGTCGGGTGGATCAAGCGGGGTCCGCGCGGGTTCATCGGCTCCAACAAGACGTGTGCGCGCGAGACGGTCAACTCTCTGCTCGCCGACGCGAACGAGGGTCGCCTACCCACTCCGGGCCCGGCCGCGCGGTTCGAGGAGTTGCTCCGGAGCCGCCGTCCGGTCCCGGCGACCGTCTAGCCGTACCGAACCGTCTGGCTGTACCGAACCGTCCAGCTGTACCGAACCGCCTGGGTGTACCGAACCGCTCAGGCGGCCTGGTCGGCCGCGACCTGATCCGCGATGACCCTCGCGAGCCGCGCCAGCGGGGAGGCACCGTCGACGTCGGCTTCGTACAGAGCGGCGTACCCCGCGTCGCGATAGGTCAGCAGGGTGTCGGTGACGTCGTCGAGCTGACGGAGCAGATGGGGCGACCACCGTCCGGGATGCTCCACGACGTGCAGACGCAGGGCGACCCGGGTGCGGGAGTCGGGGAGGTTCTCGATCAGCTCGTCGTAGACCTGGACGGGCGTCAGGTCCGAGTCCCTCACGGCGCCGCGGAGAAGGTTCGACGGCTGCACGCCGCTCAGCGGATCGCCCGGCACCGACACCCAGTGGGTGCGCTCGGGGATCGGTCCGCGGCGCGGTCCCGCCACGCCCTGCCCGCCCGGATCGGACGTGCCGACGAGCCAGCGGTCGCGCGGCCGGAACGGGTCGGCGATCAACCCCACGGCGGCGACCCGGTCGAGATCCTCCGGGTGGGCGTCCATCCAGTCGTGGATCACCCGGGTGCCGCAGCACGCACCGATGAGCACGAGGTCGTCGGACGGGTGGAGATGGACGAGGCGGTTGAGGTCGG